>JBFJON010000168.1:0-4838 GCA_041617575.1 Nitrospirales bacterium
AGAAGTGTCGATCGCTTCATCCTATTCAGCGGAGATGCCATCCCTACCTAACACATCCCAAACTGAATCAGACCGCCCACTTCCTCTCCCACAGGAAGTCGCTCAACCGAAACCACAACAAGAAGAAGTGTCGATCGCTTCATCCTATTCAGCGGAGATGCCATCCCTACCTGACACATCCCAAACTGAATCAGACCGCCCACTTCCTCTTCCACAGGAAGTCGCTCAACCGAAACCACAACAAGAAGAAGTGTCGATCGCTTCACCCTATTCAGCGGAGATGCCACCCACACGTGACACATCCAAATCTGAAGTCTTTGAACCTCTTGCATCGAATGAAGACTCTTCATTGGGACTTCAAATTGCTGGTGGAGCCCTTTCGGTGCTCTATACCCCCCTTAAAGTCGGGTATGCTGGGTTGGGAGGATTCATGGGTGGTTTGGCCTATCTCTTAACGGCCGGGAATGATCAGGTGTCTAAGTCCATTTGGGACGCTAGTCTAAACGGAACCTATTGGCTTACGGCAAAACATTTACAAGGTGAAGAAGCCATTTATTTTATGGGAGAACCTTCACAAATTGATCCCGTCCATCAGGCCCGCTTGGATGAGCCCATGGCGTTGGGTGCAGTGACTGAGTGATCTCAGAACGATATTCAAAGAAGGACGGCAAGTTTTCGAATTCTTGAATAAGGAAAAAGATTTCAGGGCAGGTATTCTTCTTCCCAGTTCCAATACGAAACCTGGGCTGAGGAACATGCAATAGCCACTGCTCCTACATGCCCGGATTCCGACGTTATTCGATACAACGAGCAATCTTCCGCCTGGCCTGGTTGATCCACGAGGGTGAGCCCGACCTGCAATCGATCCGGATTCATCGTGAGTTCACATTGTGTTAAGCCCTCAGCAATACCTCTCCCCTGCATTTTGAGATAGGCTTCCTTACAGGTCCAATAGGAAAAAAATTGGTGTATGCGCTCCGGTGGTGACAGGGACGCCAAATACTCCGATTCGCGTGTGGAAAAATATCGTTCGGCGATATCACGATCCTGTACTTTCCGGTCGATCCATTCCATATCAATGCCAACGGCATGTTGGGTGGTTAAAGCGATTAATGCCATTCCCCGGGTGTGCGACACATTAAATTTGATTGGAAAAGGCGAAGCCGTTATCAACCTTGGCTTCCCTTGAGGCTGAGTCTCGAATTCAAGCTGAGCCGGGCGGACTTCCATATATCGACTCAATAAAATCCGAAGAATGCCGCGTGTGACCACAAATTGATATTGAGGGTGAGGGGTTCGGCACCGGTCAGCTCGGGTGAGTTCATCGGCAGAGAGGTGAAATCGATAATAAGAGGCTCGTTCAGGCGAGTCATCAAGCGGTGCGCGCCAGACATGTACGTTTCCTGGCATCAGCTTGTAAAGGAAATCTTGTGGAAGGGATGCCCAATGCGTGGTGATAGACATGGTAGTAATAAAGGATTGTAACTGAAGAGGATTTAGCCTGAAACCTTTTCAAAATCAGGAAGCAAAACTCAATCCATGATCCTCTACGCATGAGAGCGCGACCAGGGTGTAGAATATTAAAGAGCGGCTAATGCCATGAATAAAAATATTCTACTTGTCGATGATGATGCGAATCTGCGTGCCATCCTGCGAGGTTGTTTGGAGATGGCAGGCTACACTTGTATCGAGGCAAAGGATGGCCAGGATGCCCGTGATAAGCTTCAGAATGCAAGCCCCGATCTGATTGTGACCGACCATGAGATGCCAAAGGTCACTGGTTTGGAACTCATCAAAGGTTTAAAGAGTCAAAAGAACACAGAAGCGATACCCGTTATTTTTTATAGTGGTCTGTTGACTGCTGATCTAAAAACTCATGCCCTTCAGGCCGGAGCCATCGTGGTTTTGGAAAAGCCGTTTCCTCTCAAGCAGTTCCTTGAGCTGGTTGCTCAAGTCTGTGAGGAACCCATGCAGTAATGTTCCAGATTACGCCTGTCTTCAAAAGAATGTTATTAAACAAGACAAGTCAATCAGTCTACCGAAGAAATTGAGTACATTGTAGTGGTTGCACCTTGAATATGTCGCACTCTTATCAAGAATATCTCCCAAGATTTTTCAGGTGCAGAAATAGGCCCCCATTGGCAATTGCCAATGGGGGACTAAAACCCCCTTCACGCTACTTCAAAAAGCTACAAGAGTTTGAAACAGCTCTCCATGGCTGTCTGGTTAAAGCTTTCTTCTCTCGCCAGGACCTCGTACTTAAAATCCTTGCCTTGAGCAAGAAACTCCTCAGGAATAGTTATTTCTGTGACACCAGGGGGAAGCACCACATGCATCACGGAGGCAAATTCGTCCCCATTGACCTCTACTTCCACTTCCACGACTACTTCGTAGTTGTGAATGTTCACGGGGACTGGAGGTTGTACCGCGGCTCCACCACCGTCCTTGTCTGGATGTGAGCTCGTCACTGCCGGCCAAGCGATCGAAACAGGGGTACCGGTCATCGTAATATAAAAACCTGGCTCTTCCTCGTCACATTGCTCCGCCATATCAGCCCCGTTAACTTTAGGCTGTGGCGGGGCCGGCATCACATGTGTGAGCTCGACCTCACTCTCCAGTTCCTCCCCTTCAAGGGTCTTGCCCTCGATTTCATAGGTCCCCGCAGGGAACCGACGGAAGAACTTTTGGGGCGAGAGCTCGTCAAAAGTTGGTTCGGCACTCTCAAAGAAGATCTCCGTCAAACCCTGCTGCTGTAAACGCCCACGCACTCGCACATCCAGCATCTTCCGTTCTTTAGGATCCTCGATCTCTAACTTTTTCCAGGCATCACCGTCGATGAGAGCATGAATGCCTAGATCTCCATCGGTGTTATTGAGTTCGAAGAACAAATGCGCTTCAGAAAATGGAATTCCGTCCTCCTCAGCCCACACCTCAGAGGTAGGACTTGCTAAAGCCACCGCAAGACCGGCCAACGACAAGACCGTGAATTTTAAGATTCTTTTTTTCATGGTATTTTCTCCCTGTGAAAAATCTGATTGCAAAATTCCTTAACCCGTTTGCTTACTGGGACTTGTGGTGTAATGTAGACACCATGCCACAAGGCTCTCTGTCCATTGATGGTTGCTCACGATTGGGTCGACTCCTTTTTCCACATCAACATGCCTCCTTTCTTCATGGTTAAACGTGCTCGAATAGCCAAAAACTAGATGCCAGGCCACGAGTCTTAACCAGGAGCCTACAAGGAGAAGTTCACGGGAACCTGGTCACAGGATTACCAGCTGGTAAGAAAGGGAAAAGAAATTACTTGGCAGGAGATGCGATAGGGAAGGTACTTGAAAAGATACTTCCTTTGAAAGGTTCACTCTTCACGGTGATATCACCACCATGCGCCCGTGCAACGGATCGAGCAAAGCTTAATCCCAAGCCACACCCATCAAGGGAACGACTTTGATCACATCGGAAGAAGCGGTCAAAGATGCGGTCTTGATCAGATAGTGGGATGCCAATACCCGTATCTGCAATGGTGAGACAGAACTTTTGTGGGAACCGAGCTAACTCAATGCTGACCTCCCCCTCCGATGGAGTATATTTCAGGGCATTATCCAACAGATTGGCAAGCATGCGTTGGAGATGCGGTTTTTCACCAACGATATAACAATTTTGTTCGAGTTTTACCTTTAACGTGATATGTTTTTCTTCCGCCGCAGCCTCAAATAATTCACAGAGGTCGGCCAGCAATTGTGAAAGATTCACCCGTTGGTTCTCGATATGGGTGACACCAGCGTCGACCTCGGCCATATCCAGCGTGGTATTAATTAAATGCATCAGTCGGTCGCATTCTTTTATAGTATCCATTGCCGCATTCTTATAGCTTTTTGCTGAATCGTTTTCGGTGAGCGCCACTTCTTACATGGCGCGAATACGCGCTAGTGGACTACGCAAATCATGGGCAATATTGTCCGTCATTTCTCGCATTTCATTAATTAACCCTCGAATTCGTGCAGCCATTACATTGAACGTATCCATAAGCGTTTGAATTTCCTTTTCCTGTGCCTTTACGGTGACCTGGCGATCCAAATGACCCTGTTTGAAATCCTTCGCTGCACGACTGACCTCTTCAATCCCGCTTACCGCTTTTCTAGCAATCAGCCACCCTACCCCAGAAGCCAGAGGAATACCTAAAAAAACCATTCCGGCAAAGACCATAAAAAGCAATTCCATAATTTCTTCCTTTTTCTCTAAGGTCTCGCCTATCTGTATTATGATATCAGGACCAATCCTGCCCAAGACGATTCGGGCGGGATATTTCTGATTTGGGAATTCCATGGTTTCTAACATCGGAAGAGAGGGATCTATATCTTTCTGAAAAACCAATGTGGTTGCGGCATCGAGGCCTTCCCATTCTGAAACATCAGAACTAAACGAGACGGTTCCTTGTCCATCTAATAGCCGCAAAAAGACTTCGCTTTCATCACTCGAATTGATCTCCCGCTCAATTTCGGAGATGACTTTATCCAGACCGTCATCAGTCAACAATTCTTGAAACTCTGCGATATCTTCCCTTAGATCGTCGTCCATGCGATTATTTAATATCGTGTCCAAGTATAGGTATAAAGCTAAAAGAGCGGCCACCAAACATACCAAAAAGGCCGAGACATACCAGAAGGTCAAACGAAAACCAAGCGTATTGGGAAATTTAATCATTGTTCCTTTTTATGCCATATCCTAAACCTCGTACCGTGTGAATAAGGGGAGGGGCAAAACCCTTATCCACTTTTTCTCGAAGTTTGCTGATGCGGGCTTCAACCACATTGGTACCGGGGTCAAAGTTATAGTCC
>JBFJON010000169.1:0-4810 GCA_041617575.1 Nitrospirales bacterium
GGCGTGGACTCCACCTATGTACGGCTCTAGCTAGGAGTTCTTTTCCTGTTCCGGTTTCTCCAAGCAGGAGCACCGTAGCCTCTTTTGATGCGACTCGCTGGGCCATCTCCAGGATGGTTTTCATGGCCGGGCTTTCCCCAATAATGGTGTTATATCGGGCATTGACTTCCTGGCGCCAGATTTTCGCTTCCCGCTTGAGCGTCTCTTGTTCGAGGGCTTTTTCAATGACCGTCACGAGGTATTCATGGGCAAAGGGTTTGAGGATGAATTCATAGGCCCCAAACTTGATGGCTTGGACGGCTTGCTCGATGCCGCCAAAAGCCGTCAGTACGATGATGGGCGGGATATCTTTTTTGTGTTGGAGGCGCTTGAGAATTTGAATGCCGGATAAAACGGGTAGGTTGAGATCCAACAGCACCAGTGCGGGCGTGTCTTGTTCTAGGCGATGGAGGGCTTGCAGACCGTCCTCAGCCGTGACAACCTCATAATTCTGCTGTGACAAACGGTCTGTTAGGGTGAGGAGAATGTCCGAATCATCATCAACAACCAGAATTTTTTTGGCCATGGATGACTTAAGGGTAAATGGTTATAAAGCCGAATTTATTATCTATTATTCACAGTAAAAATGGAAGAGGCGCGGTGTTTTATAAAAGCAGCACAGGATACCCCGTCAGCTTGCTGCGGGGAGGAATGCGCAAATGTAATCAGATAATACATTTGAAAGATGCCCCCCAGCTTGCTGGGGGGAGTTTCACTTGAGGGGGAACCTGGCACGGATGGTAACCGGACTTATTCTCAAATTAGGCTAAGGCAAAAAGAGCCCTTCATTGTCTAAGAAATGTTTTTGGCGGAGACTCGGAGTGACGATTTGAGATAGGAAATGGGTTTTATCCTTGTACTGGTATTGGAATGGTGATGGAAATGGTGGAGTAATAGAGAGCCCAATAGCCGGAAGTATAGGCATTGCTGTTGTATTGCGAGATGTCGGCTTCCGTGCATTCGCCTGTCGCACAATATTCCTTCTGGAGTGCACGGGCAGATTCAGCCATTACCTTGGCAATGGGCGAAAGTCCTTCGCAGAGATGCATACGAGATTGCGTCTCAATAATGTGAAACCACATTGCTGTAATTTTTGTGGAAGTCGGAGAGCATACGCGGGGTCCAGGCCCAAATTGATAAACATCTTACAGATGGCTCGATTGATGAGAGTTTGTGGATCGTCTGGTTGGTGACTCATAAGCAGAGCAGAAGTAAAATCGGGTTCCTCAAACATGGCCACACCACCCGGTTTGAGCAGATTTCTGACTTTGTGGAGCATGGCTTCATCTTGCCGGTTGTGGATGAACACATAGCGTGCATGAAACAAGTCAAACGTAGAGTCAATCAAGACATTCAGAAAGTCTCCTTGACGGATATCATAGGGTCTGTCAGAAAATTCTGAGAGATAAGTGGTGTGTTTATCGACACCCCAAACTGTTCCATTTGGTCCAACCTGATCCCCCAGTCATCGTAAAATGGAGCCTGCTCCAGCCCCCAGTTCCAAACAGGACCAACCAGGTTGTATGCCTGTGCGTTCAAGAAGTTCAATCATCGTTGGATCGTTCGCAGCCTCAATCAACTGCAATCGGTGATATTCTCGTTCCTCTGCGGGACTTTCAAAGATATAGGGCGACATAATCAATTAAGGTCTTTCCTGCTGTTATGTGGTCGTGTGTGTGCTCTTTTGGTCGATAATTCATGAGCGGCGGAAGTGCCGGCAATATATCCGGTCGACCAGGCCCATTGAAAGTTGAACCCGCCGATGCGCCCGTCGCAATCCAACATCTCTCCGATGAGATAGAGCCCTGGCACTTTTTTTGATGCCATGGTTGAAGGATTAAATTCTTTTAAGGGTATTCCCCCTGCCGTGACTTCGGCAAAATTCCAGCCACGAGATCCGATGACAGGAAGAGAAAGGTTGGTGAGGGTGTGAACAAGGTTACGACGAGTGTCCTTTGGAAGAAGGTTGACGGGGGTGAGAGAAATATCGGGTTCCAAAAACTGCGCAAGTCGTGATGCGACACGGGTTGGTAGGCGTTTCGCCAAGAGTGATTGTACGGTTTTGCGACCAGAGAATGATGCGGTCTGAATGAGCCAATTCTCAACTTCCTTATGGCTGGCATGGGGAAAACAATTGAGATGGAGTTGGACGTTGTGTCCTTGTTCGGCGGCCAGAACCCAAAAACGGCTGGCATCCATGACGACTGGTCCGCTCACACCAAAATGTGTCCATAATAAACTACCGATTCGACAATCAACGATTTGGTTATTCACTCTAGTCGTGAGCATGACCTCATGCGAAATTCCCGAAAGGTGTGCATGAAAAAATGAATCATCCAGCAATAAAGGAACGAGAGCAGGATAGGTATAAGTCACCGTATGGCCCAGGTGTTGAACCAGACGCCATCCTGATCTATCCGACCCGGTTTTGGGAAGAGAGCATCCGCCTGTTGCTAAGATTAGGTGTCGAGCCTGAAGCACGCCTTGGGAATGCTGAATTGAAAACTCGGGTCTTGGATGGGTGATGGACTGAACATGGTGTTGCGTCAGAAGGGTAATGGACAGTTCTTCAGAGCGGTGCAGGAGAGCGTTCAGCACGGTTCGAGCCTTGTTACTGACGGGGAACAGTTTACCAGTGGCTTCTGTTTTCAGTGGAACGCCAAGAGAGTCAAACCATCGGATGGTGGCCTGTTCATCGAATCGTCGAAGGATACGGTCGATGATCCTCCGGTTCCCATGAAAGTCGGAAGCGGTCACCTTCTGATTGGTCACATTACAGCGCCCACCACCAGAGACTAGAATTTTTGCCCCAATGGTTTTTGCACCATCGAGGAGAATAATTCGAAGGGAGGGATTGGTTTCCGCGGCGAAGATGCCTGCTGCAAGGCCTGCCGCACCGGCACCTATGATTGCAATATCGACATCCTGAGACATTGATAGGGTTGGGGGATAGTGGAAGTAAGAATTACGTTGCTGGTGAAAGCCGTTTGTGAAACAACATGACATCGTTACCGAAAAATTCTAGATCAGCCTGCCATTGATCAGACAACCATTCAAATGTTGCCCTGGAGAAAAAACACACATGGGTCAGATCATTTTTGTAATGCCATGTGGCAAACGCTTCCTGATCTCGTACAAGTTTGGTCATCAGCCCAAGATAACCCCCTGGTTTCAATAGCGTCCAAAGCTGCCAAAGAATTGTTGCCGGATCATGCAGATGTTCAACCACTTCAGTGGCGGTAATAAAATCATAGGTTTGCTGTAAGGCGACAGTATTCTTAGCATAAAAATAGTCGTAGATGGTGACGGTATGACCGATTTCTTCAAACATAATGGAGAGTGTAGGGCCGGGGCCGGACCCAAAATCCAGGCCGTGACTGTCTGGCCCTAGGCGATCCTGCAGCGGATGAAAGAGCCGGCTAAGGAATCGACGATAGTCGGGGTCAGTTGGGGAGTTTTGATGATGATCATAAGCCGACTTTTCATCGGCTTCGGAAATATATTGTTCAGAGGGCACAAAGACTAATTGGCAATGGCGACACAGCACATAGTTCCGGCGCTGGTCTTGATAAAATTCCTCATTGCCTTCCTCCCTGCATAGGGGGCAGTTGTGATTTGGGTTTGTGGCGATCACCTTTCATCCTGAAGCTTCTTGAAACGCATATTTAAGGGCTGTGTGACTGTTGGACAGAAACTAGGTGAGGGAGTCGGTACAATGAACAAAAATGTTCGAAATACCGAAAGCAAGGTGAAATCGTTTCATGATAACCCGTTATCCTTTTTTCCCTTGACTGGCACAGTCGATGCACAGCGGCGCGGTGGGGTCGAACGCTAAGCGCTTCATGTTAATTTCTTCACCGCACCTCAGGCAGAGTCCGAAAATCCCCTTTTTTATGCGTTGGAGGCTTGCTTCGATTCGTTGTAGCTGAATCGTTCGCCGTTGTTGGGACTCCTTGGCCATGGCCTGTTTTTGAAGGGCGTCCATGCGAGAGACGCGTCCGATGGTCGTCTGATCCAGCTCGACGGTTTGAGCGGCCTCCTGGCCCGATTGTTCCACGGCAAGAAGATCCGACCGAAGTGAGAGCAAGGCTTTCTTGAAATGCTGGTTATCGATGTCGTTCAACATGTCAGGAGTGGATTGTATACTTGGGCTTGATAGAGTATTTTTTGCAATGTACCCTAGCTAGGACTCGAAAGGCCAATTCTGTTGAAAGAAGCCATGTGAGAGTGAGTTTCAGGAGGAGAAAATATGGAAAAAGTTCTGAAAGGATTGGTCAGGTTTCAAAGAAAGGTGTTTGCCAAAAGGGAAAAGTTATTTGCCTCCTTATCCAAACAGCAGAATCCCACCGTGTTGTTCGTCACCTGTTCTGACTCACGGATTGATCCATCTTTGCTGACGCAAACAGATCCAGGGGACATATTTATTATTCGCAATGCCGGGAACCTGATTCCCACCTATGGTGCAGCCATTGGCGGGAGTACGGCAACCATTGAGTATGGAGTCTCGGTCCTCCAGGTAAAAGACATCATCGTTTGCGGGCATACGGATTGCGGGGCCATGAAGAGCCTGTTACACCCCGAAAAACTGCAAGAACTTCCAGCTATCAAAGCTTGGTTGCAACATGCGGAGACGACGGTACGAATAGTAAAAGACCATTGCGCCCATTTGAAGGGAGATGAATTATTTGCTGCCAGCATACGTGAAAATGTATTGGTGCAATTGAATCATCTCAGAACGCATCCGGCTGTCGCGACTCGATTACGCCGTGGA
>JBFJON010000170.1:0-4810 GCA_041617575.1 Nitrospirales bacterium
CCCCATTAAACCAGCATGTTGACCGGGCTGAACGGTATGCTAAACCCACCTGGGCGGCGCACTCACCGCTTTCAGTGAAGGAGCAGGCCAGGGCGCGAGCTTTACCCTTGAACTCCCGGTTAAATTTCTGGAAATCCATGACTGACTCTGCAAAAACACCGCCTAGAGGTTTCCAGTTGCGTTAATCTGTTTCTTCCGGTACCGTTATGTCTGAATCGACCGTCTCGTTAGACCAAGCCATTCTCCGGCCGTTCTGGCCGGTGTCGTTGCTCAAATCTCCGTAGACCGGCCTCGATAAAGATCCACCAATCCTTGAACCATGATGTTTAAGCGGTCGGTGCTATATTCCGTACCTAATTAAAGGAACTGCTGTTATGCCGAATCAAAAACGACGAAAAGACCTTCGCAACGTGGCCATCATTGCGCATGTCGATCATGGCAAAACCACCTTGGTCGACTCCCTCCTTAAACAGACCGGTGCCCACGTGTTCAAGGAAGGCGAAACCGTCATCATGGATTCGAATCCTTTGGAAAAAGAACGAGGGATTACCATTTTTTCGAAAAATGCTTCGCTGCTCTATAAAGATACTCGCATCAATCTCGTCGATACTCCTGGCCATGCCGACTTTGGTAGTGAAGTCGAGCGAATTCTGCGAATGGTGGACGGAGTGTTATTGCTCGTGGACGCATCTGATGGCCCGATGCCCCAAACCAAATTCGTCCTCAAAAAATCCTTGGAACTGCATCTCAAGCCGATTGTGGTCATTAACAAAATCGATCGGCCAAGCGCCCGGCCTGAGGAAATCGTGAATCAGACCTTTGATTTGTTTTGTGAACTCAATGCCACCGACGAACAATTAGACTTCCCTATTGTGTACGCATCCGGCAAAGAAGGACGGTCCACGTTGGATCTCGTTGATCTCGCCGTCGACATGAAACCCTTATTGGACACTATCATCCATCGGGTCTTGCCGCCCGTCGCAGATCCTGAGCAACCCTTTCAAATGCTCGTGACCATGTTGGAATATGACTCCTATATCGGTCGTGTTGTCGTGGGACGGATTGTCCATGGCATGATTCAAGTCGGAAATCCTATCGTCGCCGTTAAGCGAGATGGCAGCGTTGCTCGTGGGAAGGTCACCAAACTGCTGGGCTATCAAGGGCTCGTCCGTGTCGAATGCGAATCCGCGCAGGCCGGGGACATTATCTCCTTGGCAGGGGTTGAAGACGTTCGGGTTGGAGAAACCCTCGCCTCCCCCCAAAACCCGACAGCCTTACCGACAGTCAATGTCGATGAACCAACCATTTCCATGAACTTCTCCCACAACACCAGTCCTTTAGCCGGAAAAGACGGGGGTCGGTTTCTGACGTCGCGACACATTCGGGAACGCCTGGCTCACGAAGCCATGATGAATGTGGGCATCAAAGTGGAGGAGACCGACGCAGGCGAACGATTTAAAGTCTCTGGACGTGGCGAACTTCATTTGTCCATCTTAATCGAGACGATGCGGCGAGAAGGGTTTGAATTAGAAGTGTCCCCGCCAAAAGTCATTTACAAAGAAATCGAAGACGAAATTCTAGAACCAGTCGAGCTCGTGGTCATTGAGGTGGACCCTGGCTATCAGGGCTCGGTCATCGAAGCGCTCGGCGGCCGGAAAGCAGACCTGAAAGACCTGCAAATCAGCGCTGTCGGCACCGTCCGCATGGAATTCCACATTGCGTCCCGAGCCCTCTTAGGATTTCGCAGTGAATTATTAAGGATGACCAGAGGAAGCGGCGTCATGTCACAAATCTTCTATGAATACCAGCCATTTAAAGGTGAAATTCCCCATCGTGCAGCCGGGGTCCTCATTTCACATGGTCCGGGCCAAGCTGTGGCTTATGGCCTTTGGGGGCTCCAAGATCGAGGAGAAATCTTTCTCCATCCCGGAGTCGATATTTACGAAGGCATGCTGGTTGGGGTGAACAACAAAGGCAACGACCTCGTGGTGAATGCCATTCGCGAGAAAAAACTCACCAATATTCGGGCATCTGGAACGGATGAAGCCATACACCTCATTCCACCACGAGAAATGACACTAGAATACGCCTTGGAATTCATCGAAGATGATGAACTGGTCGAAGTGACTCCGAAAAATATTCGACTGCGTAAGCGCTACCTCACCGACAACGAACGCCGCGCCGCCCGCAACCAGAAAAAACGCGCGTAACCCCAGCTTCCTTCCACACCTCACCCCCTATCTCCCTATTTTCCATGGAATTAGGACTTTCCTATTTTGCCTTTTTTACGTATAATTCAAGTCCTGCCCAAAAGCTGGATCGGCCTTTAGGAAGGTCCTTTCCTGGCAAATACCCATACCACTGTGGAGTAGGCATGAAAAATAATTTTTTTAAGGGACATGGCTTGGGCAATGACTATATTGCTCTGGATCCGGCGAAACTCTCGTTTAAACTGACCCCCCGAACCATTCGGGCGCTGTGTGATCGCAATTGTGGGATCGGTAGTGATGGAATTTTGGCCTTGGTCCCTACAAAAAAAGCCAATTTTGGGCTTCGGATTTATAATCCAGACGGCAGTGAGGCAGAAATATCTGGGAATGGATTACGTATTTTTGGATGTTATCTTTATCACACTAGGCACACCAGGAAAAGACACTTTACCGTACATACTAAAGGTGGATTGGCCGAGATTCACTTGGAGTTGAATGGCCAAGGGTTGGTGGGCGGAGCTACCGTGTACATGGGTCGTGCGGTCTTTCAGCCCATTGCCTTGCCCTGTACCTTACGCGTGCCAGAATTGATTCAACAGCCTGTAAAAGCCGCAGAACAATCACTTCGATTTACTGGGGTTAGCGTGGGCAATCCACATTGCGTGGTCTATAAAAAACGTGATGAACACTGGACCCGTGAGGAATTATTAGAAATCGGGCCAGAACTTGAAAACCACATCATTTTCCCCAAACGCACCAATGTGCAATTGGCCGTTCCCATCGGTCCAAAAGCCATTTCCATTCTCATTTGGGAACGTGGGGCAGGAGAAACCCAAGCCTCCGGATCATCGGCTTGTGCGGCAGCCTGTGCCGGCGTGCGGTTGGGCCTTGTCAAAAGCCCGGTGACGGTGAAAGCCCCAGGAGGAACCCTAGAAGTTACCGTCGACCCACAATATAACGTCACGGTAAAAGGGCCTGTTACAGAAGTGGCCCGTGGAGAAATCAGTCCAGCCTTTCTTTACAATCTGTAAACACTTAATTTCGCCCTCCACGAATATTCGGTATCGTTTCTTCCCACTATTCAACAAATCAGTGCACTTGTCATTGCTGGAAGTCTTGCATTCATTCCCTCATTTCATTGTGATCAGGTTGATGGGGTTTGGAACCCCCATAAGGGAATGATCAAAGGACTTACTGGCCTATTCCTCTTGAGATCCTTCATCATGGGTGACGCAATTTACCTCGAAAGTGAATTCATTGGTAAGGCTATTCCACGAATTTTACAGCCCTGTTCAGCCCCCATGATTTCAGGTAATGTCTCCTCCCACTTAACGATTCTATGGTGATGGTAATCCCATCCATATTAATTTCATTTCCGTCAATAATATGAAGTTAGATCATCTCCCCATAGCCAGCGTGATTCCTCAGTTGCAAAAATCACTGAGCGAGCACTCCATTGTTCTACTCACCGCAGAACCTGGTGCAGGAAAAACTACTCACATTCCCTTGGTTCTACAGAACGAAATCTGGCTGGGGACCAAGAAAATAATCATGCTGGAGCCACGGCGATTAGCCGCGCGCGCCGCCGCGCACCGCATGGCCACGCTCTTACGTGAATCCGTAGGGGAGACCGTAGGATACCGAACGCGGTTGGATACCAAGGTGGGTCCCAGCACCAAAATCGAGGTCGTCACGGAAGGGATTCTCACCCGCATTCTCCAACATGATCCTTCTTTGAATGAATACGGATTGGTCATTTTCGATGAATTTCACGAACGAAGTCTACAGGCCGACCTAGGTTTGGCCTTGACCCTCCAAACGCAATTGCTTTTCCGTAAAGATCTTCGTCTCTTGATCATGTCGGCCACATTGGACACAGGAACCCTCACGCAACAATTGAAACAAGCTCCAGTGCTTAGGTGCAAAGGCAAGATGTTTCCCGTTGAGACGCGCTACCTTGGATCGCTCGAAAATAGGGAATTCGCCCCACAAGTAGCCAAGACCATTCAGCGACTTTTGAAAACTGAGACCGGTAATATGCTGGTCTTCTTACCAGGAGCCGGAGAAATCCGACGAGTAGAAGAACATCTAGGCCGTCTTTCCATCCCTCCCTACACCCTCATAGCACCGCTCTACGGAAACCTCTCTTCTCAGGCACAAGACCAAGCCATTCTTCCACCACCAACTGGATGGAGAAAAGTCGTTCTGTCCACGAATATTGCCGAAACCAGTCTGACCATTGAGGGTATTCGCATCGTGTTGGATATAGGACTCATGCGATTGCCTCGATTTGACCCATGTAGCGGAATGAGTAGGTTAACAACTATTACTATCTCACAGGCCTCAGCTGAACAAAGACGGGGACGAGCGGGACGACTTGAACCGGGCCTATGCGTCCGCTGTTGGTCTGAAACGACCCAGCGAATGCTAGCGCCTCGCACTCCTCCGGAAATCCTTGACACTGACCTCACCTCGCTGGCCTTGGAACTTGCAGTATGGGGCATCCAGGATACGGCTGAACTTTCCTGGCTAGATTCGCCACCAACAGGTGCTTTGGTCCAAGCTCGTCAATTGCTTCGATCACTCGGCGCCCTAGATAC
>JBFJON010000171.1:0-4798 GCA_041617575.1 Nitrospirales bacterium
GTGCGCAGGCTATTGGTTGGTATTTTTCTCGAGCCCGAGTACATGAAACCGGACCATATGGCGTGGGGCATTATGTTTGGCAGCACCAGAAAAGTGTGATTTTCAAAAATATGGCAGCACAAGGTTTGGGTCTGGCACAGGAACTTCCTTGTTCATGGCCTGTCATGGAAACGATTCAACTTATACTAGGCGAGCGGGTCGGCAAATGTTCATCGGAATGGGATCTGTGGACCAGTCATCGCGATGAATGGGGAATGTTTTATACGAATGGGGGCAAATCTGACGACATGGTATTGCAGCGAAAAGGGACATGGGAACGCTTGTCTGCCTTAGGGTCACATCAAGATGCGTTGTTGATGCCTCGAGAAATGATAGCAGGATCATCATCATGAATCTGTTTCAGCGTAATGTGGAAATACTTCGGCGGCAAGATCCGGCGATTGCGGCGCATGTATTGGAATCCTCAGGAGGGACGTTAACAATTCAGTCGGCCAAATCGGGTGTGCCAACGGCAATGGTGATGAATCGATTCCTCCATAGTGCCTATGATCCTATTCGTGAAGCTGAGCGATGGGCTGAGCATCAAGTCAAAGACTGTCAGTCGGGAGACACTCTGGTCGTGTTGGGTGTGGGATTGTTGTATCACGTGGAAGCTTTGCTAGCGAAGTTGCCGCAAGAATATTCTATCATGGTCGTGGTTCCGGATCTATCAGAATTGGTGGATGGGTTGTCGGTTCGATCCATAGATGGGTGGGGTGCTCAAGTGAGATGGGTGTGTGGTAGTCCTGATAAGATGGCCTTGCAGGTGGTTCAACAGGCTCAACGTGTTCGACTCCTTACCTATGAACCCGCATTGAGTCTCCATCAAGAAATGTATGATGCCTTTCGTTCTCACCTTCGTGAACAGTTAGCAAAACGAGTCAGCGGGACCTTGCATATCATGGTGGTCGGTCCGATTTATGGAGGCTCGCTCCCTATCACTGGTTATGTGGTGAGAGCTTTGGAATCGTTGGGTCATCGAGTGAGTTGGGTTGACCATAGCCTTCATTGCCCTGGTTACCGGAATTTGGAGATGATCCGTGATGACCGTCTACGCCTAACGGTTCAGCAACGATTTAGTGACACGTTAGGGGTGATTAGTCTGGCGCATGTGGCGGAAGATCTTCCCGATTTCGTTCTGGCGATGTCCCAGGCGCCCTTGTCGATGGCCGTGCTGGAACAAATGCGTCGCAAAAAAGTCTTGACGGCCATTTGGTTTGTCGAGAATTTTCGCCATTTGACCTACTGGCAACAGATGATTGGGGGCTACGACTTTTGGTTTGTCATGCAGCAAGCCGCTTGTTTGGAGGCCTTTAAGAATGCGGGAGCTTCGCAAGTTTCCTATTTGCCGCTAGCAGCCGATCCGACAATTCATCAGTCTGTTGCCTTAACTGACCAGGAACGACAAGAGTTGGGAGCAGATGTTTCGTTTCTTGGTGCCGGCTATCGCAATCGCAGGGAGATTTTACCAGCTTTGTTGGGGCATGAGTGGACCTTTAAGTTGTGGGGCAATGAATGGGAGCATGCAGGAGTCTTAGAAACAGTACTTCAGAGAAGTGGTGCACGGATCGATACAGCAACCAGCGTGAAAATTTTCAATGCCACAACTGTGAATGTGAATCTCCATTCATATACCAATCAGGGCTTTGATCCCGATGGCGATAGTGTGAATCCACGGGCTTTCGAATTGGCGAGTTGTGGAGCATTTCAGGTGATTGACTATCGCACGTTATTGCCTGGGTTGTTTGATGAATCAATGATGGGGGTCGTGAAGTCTCCAGAAGAATTGGTGCCGGCCGTAAGAAAGTATCTACATGAACCAGAGCAGCGTCGCGAAATGGCTGAACAATCCAAAAAGCAAGTGGTCTTGTCTCATACATATGCTCATCGTATGCAAACCCTGTTAAGTACCATGGGCCTGGCCTGCCCAGATCGAATAGGAGCAATCCTTCAAGGGGAACGTCAGGCTGAATCTTTGCTGAGACGTAGCCGTGAGTGCCCCGAATTGGTTCCACTTCTGAAATCATTTCCCAAAAGCGATCGGGTGGAGCTTGTAGATATCGCAAGGATCATTCGCCAGAAAGGTCCTGAGGCCAAGCTGGGCCAGGAAGAATTGCTGATTTTGATGATGGACGAATACCGCCAAGAAAAACGCGACTTTCTATGAAGCAAGTCTTAATTATCAACATCACCAGGATGGGAGATCTGATTCAAATGATCCCCCTGTTGGCGCGCTTGGAAGAAGAATGGCCCGGTGCGGCTATTGATTTGATTGTCGATCAAGAATTTACCCATGTGGCCACGATGATTCCAGGTATTCGGCATGTATTGGCATTTGATTTTCAAGAATTGATGGATGAAAGCCGTGTGTGTGCTCGTGATGTTGTGTCGCTTTACCAGGATCTTTCAAATTGGGCGAAACCCTTATTACAGGTTGGATATGACCGCGTGGTCAATTTGACTTTTAATCGGCGCAGCGCCTTTCTGGTCAAGTTTTTTGGCTGTGCCGATGAGCGGGGTATGACCACAACGCACGATGGTAGTTTTCTTGTCAAAAATCCCTGGATGAAATATTTTCTGGATTTTCATGTGTATCGCCATGTCAACCGCTTTAATATTGTCGATCTATACGCGCTTGGAGGAAGTGGGCCAGGCAGTTTTCATCCGATTCGGTTAATGGTGACGAATGAACTGCATGATTGGGCTCGAACTTTCCTACGTCATTCAGGAAACCCAGATACTTGGGTCGCCGTACAAGTCGGGGCTAGTGATCCGATGAAAGCCTGGCGCCCTGAATATTTCGGTCAATTGATGGCGCATCTGAGTCATGATCGAAATGTTGGCTTTGTACTGATTGGAACCAAGAAAGAAGAGGGTGCTGTGAAGGAAGCCGTGCATGTGTACCAACAAGCCGGTGGGCAGGGGACGCTTTGCGAAGCTGTTGGAAAAACATCGGTGCCGGAGCTTGTTGCGCTCTTGCACCAATGCCAATTGATGGTGACCAACGACACAGGTCCCATGCACATGGCTGTGGGTGTGAATACACCGGTTCTGAATGTGTCAGTCGGACATGTGGACTTTTGGGAAACAGGACCATTTGGATCAGGACATTGGGTAGTACAGCCCGATATTGTGTGTGGCCCATGTGGATTCGACAAAGTTTGTCCTCATCATGCCTGTAAAGACCAAATCATTCCGCAGGAAATCGCCGAATTGTGTTTACATCTGTTAGGTGAGGGTGCGTTGCCGACTTTTTCTTCTAAAATCCGAGTGTATGAAGGAGGAATGAACGAGGATCAGTTGGGCACGTTTGTTTTACGAGCAGGCTATGAACCAGTTCTCACATCTTGGTATGGAAGTTATTGGCGACGCTATTGGTATGAATCGTTTACGGGGCAGAGCAGCCAGAGTTCCATTCTTTCACATCCTCCTCCTGATTTATCAAAGAGCCAGGTTATGTGGAAACAGTTAGCTCCACAGCTTGAGATGTTGTGCGAACAAGCCGATGGGGTGCTTCAGTTTTGTAAGCAACATCCGGTGCCGGTGCTGCAATTGAAGGAAGCCCAACACCAATTAAAATGCGGAACATTGGCCATGAAAGAATTCGCCAGGCCCTCATTGGCATTTGGTCCTCTTGCCGTCGCGCTTTTTCGTGAGACGTTTAACCTAGAGGGACATTCGTTAATCAGCATGGCCGAAGAATGTGCCACGGCCTATCAGGTTATGCGAACTCGAGCCAGGCTCACCATTGAGCAGCTCACTCAGTATTCACCTGAACCTGCAAGGAGGAATCTATATGCTGGTGCAATTGGATGAAGAAACTTGGGAAGTCAGCGATACCGTTCGGTTAGAAGAAGTCTTAGCTAATTTAAGCGATCGGGCTGAGGCTCAGGGGCGGTTGGTCACACAACTCACCGTTGACAATCAGCCGATGACTGATCGGGAATTGGTACCTCCGACACTGGCTAGAGTAGCTAGCTCCTTTGGAACGATTACCGCAAAAAGTGAACAAATGGATAGTATTATCGAACATTCCGGAGAAACGGGGAAGAAATTTGGACAACAGATATGTTTGTGTGCGCAACAGCTAGTTGAGGATTTTCGCCACGGAAGAGGTGTCATGCGTCAATTGGATCAATGGTTTGGACAAATGGCTGATTATTTGGAATGGGTACAGATTCAGCAATCAATTAAGGGATCTCAACTGAAGGAACAACAAGATTTGTCCTATTGGGTCAATGAATTAATGAAAGCCAGAGAAAACTTGGACGATGTCCGAATGGCTGACATGTTGGAATATGAGGTGATTCCCCGGTTGCCACAATGAAATCTGTGATTCCAACCCCCACAACTACCAGGACTTATTCTTCCCGGTTTTGTGAAAGTCATGCGATGAAAAAAAAGAGAATTATGCATGATTTGTTCCTCAAGTTTTCCTCCTGAAAGACGATAAGTAAGGCCAGACAACGAAATTGGTTCTTTTTACCAATCTCTTAGGAGGCCTTTCGGCTTATCTAATTTACAATCTCCCTCAAGGGATGGATCCTTTGAGGTCAAGCCATCAAGGAGGAATTTATGGCACTTATCGTTAACAACAACATTGAGTCTATTACCGCCCAACGGAACTTGGGCATTAACTCTTCCAGATTACAAGGGTCGATCGCCCGTCTCTCCTCGGGGTTACGAATCACCAAAGCCTCAGATGATGCCGCCGGTCTCGGTATTTCAGAGACCCTTCGAGCTCAGATTCGAAGTATCA
>JBFJON010000172.1:0-4754 GCA_041617575.1 Nitrospirales bacterium
AAGAAACCGATTCATTGCTCGTTTTAAAAGTGATTTCTCCTTTGTGGCGCATAGCATCCGATGCATTCACCGCTAAGTTCATCAGCACCTGATAAATCTGATTAGGATCACCCACCACCCATGGCTCCTCAGCCAATAGATCCGTTTGCAACGTAATCGTCTTATCCACGGTCCGAACAAGCAGCCCAGTCACTTCTTGAATCACGCTATGGACATCTACAGGAACATGATGATGTTTACCCTGTCGAGCAAAGCCTAACAGTTGAGACGTGAGCTCCTTGCCCCGATGCACGGCCTTTTCAATCACATCTCCGGCGTTCCAGAACGGATTGTTTCCATCGACCTGAGCTTTTAACAATCCCGCATGTGCTAAAATGGCTGTCAGAATATTGTTCATGTCATGCGCCACGCCAGAAGCCAACCGACCCACGGCTTCCATTTTTTGCACTTGCCGGAGTTGCCGTTCCAATGTGGCGTTTTCACAGGCCATTTGTTGACGAGCTGTCATATCCCGCGCAATCAAGAGAGTTTGCGACTGTCCGTGAAATCGAACTGAGCGGGTCATCATTTCAACGGGAAGCTCCGTTCCGTCTTTTCGTCGAAGACCAGCATCGGTCCATCGCAGTCGCTTCCCATTTGATTCCCAGCTGGCCTGAGCGCGTGGCAAGACAAATGGGTCCCCAGACAGGTGACTCACGGGGATACCTAACAAGGCCCCGGCGTCATATCCAAGCTGTTGTGTGCCTTGGGCATTGATATGTCGGATCACACCCTGTTCGTCATAAATCACCAAAACATCTGGAAGCATTTCAAACAATTCTCTAAATTGGGCTTCCGATTCGTTTAAATCACTCGTCCGCACTTCGAGAAGATGTTCAACACGAGATAACGCACGTTCCCAGCGCCATTTTTCACAAAGAGTCATCAGAAAATGCGGATCACAGTCCTTGGGAAGACACACATCAGACTGATTCGCACAAAGAGATGGTCCTTGCATATCGTTTTGAGGACCCATCACGATACACATGGCATCCTGACGTTCACGCTTGCACCATGCCAAAAGATCATCAGTCGTCATGTCCGCAAGAGGGTTATCAACAATGATGATATCTGGTGTCGTCAACGCTGATGCCGCCTGCATCTCTGCACCACTGTGCCATTCATGAACCTGCCAACCCCGATCGACAAAGACAGAACGGATGCGTTCAATTTCCGAATTGTTGGAGGAAATCATCCAGACGTGAAAACCCATAGGAAGGGAAGGTTCTTCAAGAAGTTGCCGAACTTGCTCTCGAATCCTCGATGGGTTGGCAGGCAAAGGTAAAAAAGCGGACGCCCCCATATCGGCCAACAACCCTTGGGCATCCATCCCAGAGTATGTGGCAGAGACAACGAGAACCGGAGGCACTGGTTGACTTGATGCACTCTGCGTATGAAGTAACTCACAAAATCGCCATCCGTTGATGCCCGGCATATGAAGATCCAACACAATGCCATCAGGAGCATGTCCTTCTTGGAGCCACTGCCATGCTGATTCGGCACAGGAAAAGCGAACGACATGATCATGGTCTTGTTCAAGCAAGCTTGCTAAAAGATGCAGTTGAACCGGATCATCATTAATGACAAGCAGCGTAGGCATACTTATGATTCGCAGGCGATTGGCGATACAAAGATTGAGGAGCCGGTTTCATCAACTTGATGATCAAACTGCACATGTTCCACACCATTCCTTCCACGGTGCTTCACCATATATAAACCACGATCTGCGGCGTGAATCAGGTGTTCCACAGGAATTGGCCGGGGTTCATTCCACGTCGTAACCCCTTGACTCACGGTGACAGTTAAATCAATATTGTGAAAACGAAACGGCTTAGAGGAAACGGCCAAACGAATCCGTTCAGCTAAACGAAGAGCCTGCGAATCATCGCTATTGGGTAGAACTATTAAAAACTCTTCCCCACCATACCGGCCAATAGCATCATACGACCGCAAACAATTGCGCATACGCCTCGCAACTTCAATAAGCACCTGATCACCCATAACATGGCCGTACGAATCATTCACTTTTTTAAACCCATCAAGGTCCGCCATAATTAGGCTCAACGATTGGTATTCACGGTGTGACCGATTAATCTCGCTTAATAGGGCATCAAGAATCGCTCCATGATTAAGAATTTGAGTTAGCGAATCTTGCATCGCTTGAATACGCAGCGTTTCTCGAGCAGCAATCAGTTCGTTCTGCAAATCCACAATACGCTTTCCGGCTCGCAATCGTGCTTCCAATTCGCCTAAATGAAAGGGCTTTGTCAGATAATCGTCGGCTCCTGCATCTAAACCAACAATCAAATCTTCTTGATTATTTTTTCCAGTCAACAAGACCACATAGACATACGGGCAGTCCGTTTTAGAACGGATTTTTTGACAGAGTTCAGGCCCATTCATGCCCGGCATCATCCAATCTAAAATGGCGACATTCGGCACCATGCCGTCTGCTAGGACTTTCCAAGCGTCCTCTCCGTCCGTGCAAGACACCACCTCATGCCCCCATTGGCGCAATCGGTGGACCACCATATGCAGTGTTATCGGGTCATCATCAACGACAAGAATTTTCATATTATTCCAAAGAATTCAGTTTTAGTCATTACCCACCACAAATATTCTTCAAGAAAAACCCGACAAAGACCTTACCGAATAAAGTTCAACAAACTGGTCTCAAATTGGCGAGTCAGCGTAGTCATGGAAGCTTCCAACGTGACTTGTAACGAAGCCAAGTCCGTGGCCACTTTGGCAAAATCGGCATCTTCAAAATTCGAACGAAGTTCTTGGGTATTCACAGTCAACAACTCCAAGCTATCTTGAATCGTATCTAAACGATTGACATTCGCTCCGATCGTGGTACGTGCATTGGTCACCTGAGACAGGGATTGATCAAATTGTCCAATCGCCGTTTCAATTCCATTCACATCATTCGTTACTAATGCTTGATAAAAGTTTTGGAGGTCCTGAAAGACATCCGTCGTCGGCCCCGTAAATACCTGGCTTCCTGGAATATTGGATTGAACCGTCTGGCCATCTCCGACTTCCAGATCAATGACGGCATTATCGCCTTGATAGACATAGCCCACTCGGACAACAAACTGATCTCCAGTGGCTGGTGGAACCCCACTATTTGAAATGGTGGCAGTCACTCCATCGAAGGAAAATGCTGCCCCAGAGGTATAGGGATTTCCGGTGGATACTGTTTGATTGGTGGACAGATTCAGAATGTCATACTGTGTAGGTGAGGTGAACTGGATTTGGTACCCATCCGGCTTTAAGGCCGAAGGGATAGCAACCGCAGTCGCTATGGTGGCACTGCCTATATTCATCGAGCTGGCCGAACTAGTGACTGTTCCCGGCACATAGGGTTCAGTTTGTGTTTGGTTTCCAGCAAATACGAATCGTCCATTCAGTTGGGTATTTCCGATGCTGGCCAAACCTAAAAGCAGCTGTTGAACTTCTTGGGCAGCATTGCGTCGCTCAACGGACGAATTGGTATCATTCCGCATCTGGACGGCCAGTTCCTTCCCTCGCTGAAACGTATTTCCAGCTTGATCCAACACACTATCGGATAAATTCAGACGTCCAGCCCCTTCATTCACCGTTTGCAAACGACGCTCGGTCGTTCGTAGGACATTGCGAAATTGACTAATACGTTCAGCTGCTGCCGGATCATCGGAAGGCCTATTGACTCGTTTGCCCGAAGAAATTTGCTCACTTACAGTAGAGATACCACTCCGGAGATTCCCGATAGCCGTGAGAAGAGCATCGACTTGTTGACGTTCCGTTACTCGCATCTTATCGCCTCTCTCCCATCTCTGGTCTCTGCCCAGCATTTTTAATTCTTGTCATTGCTCAATCTCTCATTGACGAATGTCTTATCGACCCATGGTGAGGATGGTTTGAAATAATTCATCCGCCACGGTAATCATTCTGGCAGAAGCCTCAAATGAGCGTTGGAAGCTCAATAAGTTCGTCAGCTCTTCGTCCAACGAAACTCCTGACACACTTTCCCGAAGACTCTTTATTTGTTCGAATTTAAGTGTTGTTGTGTTTAATAGTAATTCTGCCTCACGTGTGGCACTGCCCACATCGCCAGTAGTAATCGTATGGTAATCATTGAAAGTTGAATTCCCGAGCGTGGTTTGACGACTTGTGTGCAAATTAACAAGATCCAGCGCGTTGACGTTGTTTCCAGGGACACCGAGGGCTGTCGAAGATGCCGCCACTTTGTCGAGATTCGTGAAGGCAAGAGCAAAGCGCTGGGCCGAACCCTGTTGGACACTCACCGTATAGACATCGCCTGCCGCAGCCGCTCCAGTTAACACCACATCAATTCCATCAAAATTAATGGCTGCTCCTGAGGTGTAGGTTCCAGTGGTAACGGTTGCCCCACTGCCCGTATTCACAATGGAAAAGGCTGAGGCGCTAGAAAACTGCACTTCATAATTCTGAAACGTCAGCAGCGTAGGATCGGTAATTGCAACAGAGGTTCCCACAGCTGTTCCGCTATTGGTATCTCTTGCCACAGGAGCTAGCGGAGTTAATGGTGAAAAAAAGAGATTATTGGTCGTACCATCTAACGCAAAGCCCGCCTGATGTTGTTGATTGAATTCATTAACCAAGACGGCCGCCAACCGGTCGACACGATCCTGAAAACCCAACACATCAACATCCCGTACCTGAAGCAATCCCCCAATTTTTCCACCTTGGAG
>JBFJON010000173.1:0-4747 GCA_041617575.1 Nitrospirales bacterium
ATCGAGAAAAGTGAATACCTGCTTGTTACCCAGCTAGGACTTCTTCCCTTCAAAAATTTTGTGTGGTCGTCGCCGGCGTGTTTGATAACCGCCATTGGTTTATTGTGGATTGTCATCTTCCAACAAATCCTGGCTTACGGTCTTGAACAGATTTGACAAATCCGTTCTGCCTCCAAGACAGGAAATTTCAAAGCTCAAGCACCGACCTTATTGAATCAAAACGGATCGAAGGAAACGTAAACCTTACTTCTTTTTCTTCTTTTTTGATTTCCCCCACGTCTCTTTCAACACCGTCTTCCACTCCTCGCGGGAAACAGCCGGCATAGTCTTAATGCGAATATGGCCCATCGAGGCATTGAGCACACCGGCCTTCATCGCGGCGCGATTATGCGGAAATTCCCAAATGGCCACCACATCATATTCACCAAGGCAATAATAGGCACTCAGCAATTTACCACCCAAGGATTCCACATTTTGCTTGACCATGTCCGACCGTGCCACGCCCTTGTCCTTCATGGTCTTCAGCCCTTCGTGGGTAAAGTTCACTAAGCTTACGTAGATTGGCATGATGTACCTCCTGGAGATAAAGTGAATGATAAAAGCGCTCGTTGTTGAAACGGGAGAAGACTATCCTAGAGGAAAAGCTAGCGGAAGAACAATCTTTTTTCTGAAGGGATTTTTAATAACGATTCCCTGTGGCCAATGACGGTGGAAATGACTGAGCCTGAGTTTCTCTTTTCTGAGAAGTACTGTTGGTACATATCAAGAAAAAAAAAGGTCTCTCTCTAAATATTTGATACGCGTTGACGGCTTGTAAGCGGAAGCTACTCACGGTCCTCATGGTAATGCTGAAAACCGGAGCTCTGTGGCGAGGGAACGTCGCGCAGACGAATTGATATTCGCTACAGTTATCAACCCCATGTCTTTGGTAACAGTCTCAACAAAAGACTTGCCTCCTCATCCTGGGAAAAGGATTGAGACTATTGTATAGTCTTTTACACTATTTGAGACAGGGAGGGTTGCGGAAATAGTCGCCGACATCCCGATTAAACTAATGGCTTCTCATTGGAGGATGGTATGCCCATGAAAAACAAAAATTCAAGTAAAGGATTAAAGCCTAAAAGCCAACCGAAAAAACTACCCCGATTGCCTTCCTCTCGTGCGGCTCACGTTCACTCAGAGGCATTAGACGCGATGGGCGAAAGGCTCGACATGATGCTCCCCGAGGTCATGGCGCGAATTGCAGCAGTTGAGCACGTGCTGATCGAGAAGAAGGTGTGTTCGCATGAGGATCTCTTGAGAGCGCGGCAGTTCATTGATGAGCAGGAGAGCTTCTAGTAATCGATTTATTGCTGACGGAGAAACCGGGGGCGATCGCGGAGGGCGATCATACGGATTAAGTCGCGAACTGAAAGGATCCCAACGATTTTCCGGTTTTCGGTGACGGGTAGGTGGCGAATCCATTTTTCCGCCATGAGGTCGCTCGCATCATGGATCGTCCGATTTATGTCTATATCGATGAGCGGGTGGTTCATCACGGCCTTGACCGTGAGTATGTTGGCATCCTTTTCCCGACTCAACACCTTTTGAACAAGATCGCGTTCGGTCACAATGCCTTTCAGCTCGCCATACTGCTGCACCAAGAGGGCCCCGACCTTTTTGGTGGTCATCTGTTGTGCCGCATGTCGGATGGGGACGTCACAGTCGATGGTTTCAATAGATGTTTGCATCAAGACGCTGAGCGGGCGATACACATTATCTAAATATCGGATGGGGCCGGACTCCGCATACACAAAAAAGCGGACCAAGTCACGAATAGAAATCAGCCCCACAATTTCTTCTCCGTCCGCAACGCAAAGATGGCGAACGCCTTGTTTTTCCATGACATGACTGGCGTCCAACATGGACCGATGCCCCGCAATGGTTTGCAAGGGGCTCGACATGATCCGTCCAACCGGTGTAGAAGAGTCGGCCTGATCGGCGGCCATCACTTTGCGAACCAAATCGGTTTCCGAAACCAGCCCCAAGATAGGTTGGTGAGCGGCGTCTGGTCCTCCTTCTCCCTGAACGACCAGGCATCCAATACGCTTGTCTGCCATATGGACAGCCGCCGCCACGGCGCTGGTTGTCTCGCCGACCAGCTCAATATCTCGTTGCATAAACTCTTCAATAGCTACCTGAGATAAATCATTCATACAGACACCCAATAGGTTGAAAGATGAGGACCGTTTATCGTGGGACGGTCGTTAGCGAAAAATAATGAAAATCCATTGCATAGTGGCCAGGCCCATGGAAAAACCTGCAAAGTATGGAATGGAGTGGACCAGCCATTAGACGTAAAAAAGTAGAAGGTTTTCAACATCCTCTTAGTTCTCTAGCATAGGCTGCAGGGCTCCGCCCATCATCGTTAAAATCAAGGCGAGAATCAATGCCTGCACAATCCAGCCGATCAGACACACCCCAAGGGCACGGTAGGTACTGTGATAATCCAAGGCTTGGCGCACAGCAATCACCATGGCAACCAGCATCCACACACTCGCCAGAATATTCACAATCGTGCCTAACCCGGGCATGATGCCGAAAATCCGAAGTATGCCCGGAGCGCTGGAAAAGCCGATTGTCCGGAGCAGTTCACCATGATCAGCTTGAGTTTGAGGTTCCGGCAACAGTTTCGTGCCAATGATGTAGGTCAAAAAAGCCCACACATACCAGCCGAGCAGGGACCCGACTGTGCCGATCACCAAGCCCGGCAAACCTGCTTGTTGCATAAACCCAATACCACCGGCGACGCTCGATAACGCAACAACGCCTACTGCCTGGCTCATAGCGTTCTTGTCGGCTTCGACTTCTTCGTACAGGTTTACGTCGAGCTTGGCCGCACGAATCATCCGATCAACAAATGGGGTCATGTATGGTCGCCTTTCGTTCACGAGAGGTGAGGGTCATAAAAAGTTAAAAGGATTGTGCCGGAGTGACTGACCAGAAGCAATTGCACGGAATAGAAGGCGAAGGATCGATCATGCGTTGGGAAGGAGAAGCTAGCCGGTAATGGTATCCAGCATGTCAACACGTAATCAGACTGAGGCCGCAATGGGGTTTGCAAGGGGAGGTGGTGTTTGACCAAAGGCATGCCAGGTATCTTCTCTAGCCTGTAAGGCGCCTTGCAGCAGTTGCTTGGGGTCAGTCGTGATCGTGCAAAACCTTTCGGGTCCCCTTTGGGGTGAAATAACCACGACCCTTGTGGCGCACCCGGAGATCTGAGGATTCCCAACTGAGAGGGCAGCCTTCGTGGTGTTATAGTCCACGTCTTCGCCGAAAAATGCGTGCCGGAGCGCGGCGCTATAGTGACGAGTAGCCGGCCAGCTGAGCGATTGAAGCCACGTGTTAGTCGAGGTGATGCGATGCGAGTGCGGCATCGTCAAAATCACCACCACATAGCGGCACCCAAATTCCACGACCCGTCGTACCGGTAATCGAGCGCTGATTGACCCATCCACATAATGCCCGTCCCCGACCTTGACGGATTTGTTATAAAGGAGGGGAATAGCCGCAGTCGCACGAAAGGCTTCCCAAATATCAATGTCCGGCGTGCGGTTGGTCACGTACCGGGTTTGTGCATGAGTCGACTCGGTCAGCGAAATATGGAGCGTCGTGTGAGCGGAGTGCAGTTTGTGGAGATGGAGCGGTCGGGCCTTCTTCCCGATGTGATCAACTAAATAATCAATATCCACCATTTTCTTCAAGCGAAAGGGATTCACAAATTTTTTTTGACTCAAGTAATGAATATATGTCTCGACCCCATAACTCGCCTGGCCGGTAATAAAGTAAGCACCATTCAGGGCACCGGCCGAAGATCCGGCCACATGATCAAAACATTGGCCAAACCCCATTTCCTCAAGCGCCGCCAGCGCAGCCATGGAGTACACCCCCCGCATGCCGCCTCCCTGAACGACAAGACCGATAGTGTCAGTGCCTCGAAGCCCGTGTCGTCTCTGGTCAAGAACCTGCCAAGCCTCTCGCGCGGTTTTGGACTGTGTATCAGAAGTGTGAGACATCATGGTTGTATAAACAGGTTGTCGATCTATGCCCTGGTGAAGCAGCCAAGACCGTGCTCGGAAAGGGGGCCGTTCTAAACATTATTGTAGGAGAACCGTCGGTTCTGTAAATAAAAAAAGTTCCTGATAACAAGACAGATCATTCTGCGTCGTTCTGGGGAAAATCAAAATCCACCAGCGTGCCTTGGACTGTCGCAATGTTCTTCCAGGAATCAATGGGAAAAGTCAGAACGGCCATGCCACACGTCGGCACATTGTCGAAATCACAGCGACCCATGGCATTAATCAGAGCGGTGAATGTCGGGTTATGACCTACCAGCATGGCACAATCAATCCCGTCATCCAAATTGCCGATGACTGAAAGCACATCTTCTGGCTCTGCCTCATACAGTCGTTCATCAATGGAGATGTCCGACGTGGGATAATCGATGGCGGCGGCCAGAATGCGCGCTGTGGTTTGCGCACGCACAGCGGAACTTGAGATGATAACCTCTGGCCGCTCCTCCCGTTTTCTCAAACGTTTCCCCATTCGAGGAGCATCCCGTTCCCCCCGTTCGTTTAAGGGACGATTATGATCCGACAGGTTGGCATTATCCCAGGAAGACTTGGCATGTCGAATGAGATACAAGGTTTTCATCGTGGAAAGTAAAACAACCTAGGAATGTCTGATGGCCTAATTGATCAATATACTA
>JBFJON010000174.1:0-4722 GCA_041617575.1 Nitrospirales bacterium
CCAGATTCCATAGAACGTATAAAGCTGGGCTTGTTGATTTCCTGTTAGTCGATCGGCAGGCAGCGTCTTCACCAAATTCGCCAATGGCTTACCTTTGCCTTGCCGTAAATATATCCGTCCCAACCAAACCCAGGCATCAGCTTGCCGAGAGGAAGAAAATAGAGATATCAGCTGAAGGGTTTTTTCAGCTTCATCGTATCGCTTCAACCGGACCAAGGCCATGGCTAACCTATATTGGGCTTGGAATAATTGCGGAGTTTTTGGAGATATCGCCACAACTTGTTGAAATTCTTTGACTGCCTTTTTTAAGGCTCCTCTCTCATACAATGCCATCGCCCTCCGATAACGCTCCCCAGGCGTCGGGACAAACGCAGAACCGACTTCCTGGGCAAGCCATTGTTCAGCCCGAAGACTTTCTGGAGCCAATGGAAACCGCCACCACACCTTTCGAAAGACCTCAATAGCTTTGTTCTTCTGCCCGAGCTGCAGCGCGCACGTTCCTATCTGAAATAACGCGCTAGCCGCTTGGGAATGCCGAGGGCCAATCGACAGGGCTTGAGTCAAGACTGAGCGAGCCGCGGGACAATTCCCAATTCTTAATAAGACTTTTCCACCCTCATACAGTACTTCAGTTCGGACAAGTGATTCCTGAAAACGATGTGTAAATTCCTCAACAATTTTTGACGCCTCTTGCCACAAATCAGCGTTCATATAAGCTTGAATTAACCAAAAATGGAGATAATCCTCCAAACCAGGAAAATCGGTTAAGGAATTACGTAACAAGGGAATGGCTTCAACGGGATTCAAGGTCCGAAGCGCATATCCATAGCGAAGTCTAGCCTGGGCTGCCCAAGGCGTCTGGCCATAGGCTGTTGTCATCTGATGAAATAATTGGTTGGCTTTGGATAAAGCCTTAGAGGCAGAAGCAGGATTGTTTAATTCCTCAAGCAATTCAGCAAAACAGCCTTCTGGGTTATGACAAAGGGCCGTCGGGGGAACAAACGAAAACACGGTATGAGGAAGGAGCAGAAGGCATCCCATGAAGATCAGACTACTTATTCCATTTCGTGGCAGCATTTTCATCCTCGACCTTTCCGGACTCATGGTGAGTCGGGTGCGTTTAGATGATGCCTATTGTGTCCATCTTTGGTAAAAACTGCCAGACAAATCCTACACGCTCTCCATGCAAATGCAAACCCAGGGACCCAAAATTCCCTTCAGATGGAGACGCAGAGGAACATGCCAGGGGGACATACTTGAGATAGCAGGAATTAGAAGGGAAGTTTGAGGTTAAGCCAAGGCTAAAACACCTCTATCCAATTGGTAGGGGCCCTGATTGTCAGATAACATAGAGAGCTGGATGAAGATCTCGCATCCATCTTTGCCAACGTGGGAGATCATCCCATAATCCCAAACGCATTAAATAAGCTTCGCCTTCCCACCCGACAACCCCATCGCCGTCTTGTGCAATCCCCCCGCCTTCCAACAAATTGGCAATATATACAGCCGTGAGAGGACAAAAGACTGAATGAGAAACCTGAAACGGTTGATCATGAAAGGTCACGAGGGTTAGCAGTTCCTCAGAAACCCCCCAGCGCGCTAAAAATCTCGCTCCGCATTCGGCATGCGTAGTCCCTAAAAAATTCTTCTCCATTGTCCCCAACTCTTGTCCCTGGCATTGCGCCAGATCGACGACTGTCATAAAGACCTCCGGCTGCTGAGTCAAAAAGATTAGCATACCGACATCATGTAACAGCCCACCCAAAAACGCTTGCCAGACCAAATGTCGAGAGACATGCTGATTGATGGCAATCAATGCCGCCATATAACCAGTTCGCACACTATGTCGCCATAACGTTTGCATCGACCATGGCGAAATTCCAAAGCCCTCGGAGAGCGTAAACACTTCCACCCCCACCCTAAACCCATTTTCGAGATCCGAGGGAAGTTCTCCTATCTGTTGAGTTAACAAACGGATGTAGCTTTCCAGATCATCCGTTTCGATGGACGAGATTTCTGAAGGCAAATGATTTCTGGTCATGCTCTAACACACATTCTCACCAAGATACGGCACGGACGGATCAAAGGAATCCTTTGATCCTCCTTTTCAAGGAATCGTCATCTATCAGCGGCTAACTCCTCCACACACCATGAAACGTGAAAAGGGTCAAACGAGAGCCAATTTCAGATTGCCCTCGGACAGGTCATGAAGATTTTTTTCGGTCGTCTCAACGGGTCTCTTAAGAATCTGATAGGTATTAAGCCAACAACACACGTAAACGTTGAGGAATACTAAATAGAAAAACGCAACGCCCAAGAAGAAAAAACATGAATAGAAACAGCCAGAAGGGAGAATGAGAGACTTAGAAGTCAGGAAAGTGAAAGTTGCCCGGCAATTCAAGAGAAAATGTAGTCCCATGGCCAATTCCCTCACTGTGAGCTCGCAAGGCCCCCCCGAGATTTTTGACCATAAGAGCCCCACTATGCAAACTCATGCCGCGTCCACCATTTTTGGTGTTATAACCTTGTCCAAAAATTTTAATAAGGTCATCAGAAGCAATTCCAACCCCAGAATCCTGCACTTCCAGACAGACGGAATCAGGTGGGCCAGGAATAAGTTTCGCTCGTACAATGAGTTGTTTAGTAGAAACCGAAGCCATGGCCTGACAAGCATTCCGAATCACCTCGACCATCACCTCAAGCACTTGATGCTTATCCACAATGAGCTGTGGAATTTCTTGAAACTCTCGGGACACATTAATCTGCAAGGTCTCCAACAGCTCCTGATTCAATGTTAATGCTTCTTCCACTAATTCAATTACAGAGATTTCTTCGGTTATTCCACTAACCTTCGCAAGATCTTGTTTAACGGCTACACATTGTTGAGCATTCTGAGCATTTTCACGCAATCGGGCTAATTCGGCGATCGCTACTCGTTGCTCTTCCATTAATTGGCCCGATAATTTCTCTAAATAGGCGGGGATTTGTTTTCCCTTGGGATTATTGGAGAAGTAGTTCCCGAGATCTTCGCGATGTTTGTGAAAAAGTTGTGAGATCCGTCCCACATCTCCAACCATCGAATTCTTGAGAAGATCTGCGACAACGCCGATAGACACGTTGATACTGTTCAACGCGTTTCCTACATTATGCAGCACATCTGAAGCCACTTCTGCCATTCCTAACTGTCGAGAGGTATCCAATAATTGCTCGTGCAATTCCAACTTTTCTTCTTCCATTCGCTTACGTGCCGTAATGTCCTGCGCCACACACACCAGGCCCTGAAATTGTCCCTGTTCATCCTGCATCATGGAACCGGAAACTGAAATCGGAATCAATCGGCCATCCCTGGTCAGAAAACTGGACTCGATGCCACTGACCGACCCTTGAAGGAGCAAATTCTCGATAATGGAACCCTGGGAAAATTCTTCCCCAAAAATCAGTCCCGGTGATTGCCCAATCAATTCATCTTCTCCGTACCCCAGGAGCGCCAGCAATGATGTATTGACCGACCCAATCGTCAGATTTGCATCAATCACTAAAAGGGAATCCGCCATCGATCGCAACACATTATCCACGTAGACTTTTGATGTCGCTAAAGCATCACGAGCCGAGGCCAACGCAGCCTGTTGGTCAGTGAGGTCGTTAATGATCGCGGGCATGGGTTCACCAACAATCTGGCTATTCTGGTCTGAAATCGTTAATTCATTTAATGCGCATTGAGCAGAAGAAACCGAAACCGCCCCCAGGCAGGAAGCCAATTGGAAGAGTTCTTCTGGCAGTCCCGGCATACGAAACAGGACCCATTGTTCAGTCCGACTTAACGACAGATTGGGTGGCCATGATGCTTCATCACTTGGCAGACACAAGATACAGCGTACGGTGTCATCCAGCTCCCAGATCTTTTCAATATTGTCAGCCACCATATCGCATTGATCTCTGCGAACAGTTAGAAAGATGAGAGGGAAAGACCTACCATTTTGTTTACCTTCTGCAATGTGCTGAAAGGCCGTCTGCCAATCTTCCACGCTCACTATTCCGAAAGAAATTGGGCTAAAGTTGGCAGATGTGGGATCCAGCGATTCCGTCGTTTCATCTTGTGACGACGCAGCAGGGTCGGAAGCATGCAAGGCTTGCTTCAGGAAGTCATGGGTGCTGGCATCATCGCAAAGGGACAACACACGCCGAAGGTAAGAATCAGTGGTGGAAGAAATCATAAGCAATTTCTGGCAATAATCTCATTGCAAGCAAGACGAGAAATTTGTGCCGACGTTTTCATTTGCAATGCCATCAACAACAAGGTCTCTTTTCAGCTACGAAGTGACGATTCTGGATATTCCGAACACCATTTGCAGCCCGCTGCAACACAACGTTGTTCATCTGTCCGCCAAAGCCGGTAATGTCACGGTAAACGTCGATCCTTCTCCAAGAATGGAGCGAGCCGATATCGCGCCTCCACATTGATCGGCAATGCGTTGACACACCGCAAGCCCTATCCCTGAGCCCTCATATCCATCTTTTCGATGCAGGCGTTTGAACATACCAAAAATCGTGTCGAGGTGTTCCGCAGAAATACCAATTCCTTGATCGTGGATCTGGATCTGGCAGAGGCTTCCGGGTTTTCCTGACCTCGAATGACGGCGATCCTGGATCATCATACCTGAAATATGAATAATCGGAGCCACGCCCTGTTTATGAAACTTTAAGGCATTGCCAATGAGATTC
>JBFJON010000175.1:0-4695 GCA_041617575.1 Nitrospirales bacterium
GCCCTGCACGTTGCAGGAGGTCCACCGACAGACACCGGACGAGGAGTAGCAAATTGAGATTTGAGCGGCCCGTGATAAAATCGCCTCTTGCGGCACTTCCAAAAAGAAGAAGACCACCTAAATCCGTGGACCAATCCTCATTGATCTGAGCCACATAGCGGATGAGGAGATCCTGGACCTCTTCAGGGAGATCTAAGGAATGGGAAAGAGGAAAAGATATCATAATCTAATTCCTTAGACAGGTTGCATGGGAACCGGAACATGATCGGCTCGAGGATCAGGTAATAATCCAGCGGCTTGAAAGCGATCAAGCCACCCAAATGGTGCGGTCGTCCGCAACCCAGCCGTGGCCGAGAGTACTTGATATTGCAAACGTCGATTGGTATCGAGCGTACTAAACACTCGGTCTCGTAGCATCCCAAGGACTGGATTGCCCGTATTCCAAAAAAAGACTTCTTCATCGGCTAATCGCTGTAACATTGTGACCTGAGATCGACGCGAGACTTCAAACGGTTTTAGGGCGTTGAGCGACCAATCCTCTTTCCGTTGACAATTTTCAAGGACATTAGCAAGGGTGACGGCATCCTCCATGGCTTGCATCCGCCCTTGAGACGCATGGGGATTCATCCCATGGGCAGCATCCCCCATGACCACTGCCCGATCAATGACCCAGGTTTTGGCCCGAACTCTTCCTGTGCCCATATAGGCCGTTTGCTTCCAATCTACCAAGGAATCAAAGACTGGGCCCAGATCAGGAGCGATGGCCTTCCATTTCTCCCGAAGAACCGGTACTCCCTTTTGCTTAAGCTGTGTAAGGGAATCCGAAGAGACCATATACAAAGCATAGACCTTCTGGCCGGGAGCCGGAAAGAGTCCCAAAATCGTTTTTTGGCCGACATAATACTGCGCTTCATTAAGTTCCTCTGGAGATTCCAGCGAAGCAACCAGATAACTGTCCTTGTACCGATGGAGAGAGGCGGCTATTCCCATAGCTTCCCGAACCTGCGAAAAGGGGCCGTCAGCCCCGATCACGACTCGAGCACCAACTTGAAGAGACTTTCCGTCTTTCTCGGCCTGGACACCAATGATCTGGTTCCCTTCTCGAAGAAACGACTTGAATCTGGTGTTAAAATACAGCCCTTCAGGATTTTCTCGTTTCTGACAATCAAGAATCGTGTGATGGACCACATTAGGCCACATCACCAAAGCCCGATTGAAGGGAGGAGGCAACATCCCATAATCGATAGTACAGAGGCGCCTACCTCCACTTTTACAAAAATGGAAAAATCTCACTGGTTTAGCCGCATGTGAAGGCAGCGCGTCCAATAACCCTAAATTTTGAAGCAAGGCTTGGCCATTGGGTTGCAGAATCTCTCCGCGAAGCCCCTGTGGGGGCCCGGCAGCCTGTTCCAATACAAGATTGGCAATGCCCTTTCTGGCCAGGGCAATCCCAAGGACGGCTCCACCACCACCCGCTCCTACAATAAGGACATCTGTTGTTACGTCCATCTCAACCCGTGGAAGACTAGAAAATGATTAAAGGGAAACTGCAATATATTTTGGGGTCCGAAGAGTGGCAAACACTGGGCTAAAGCCACTAACAATTGCCGTTAGTCAGAAAAAATAACTTGAAATTGCTCGTTCGCTTCTTGCCAAGCCTTAGGATAGGTCTTCGACAACCAGTCACGAAGATACAACTTTTGCTGTGCGGACAACATGGTTTTTATTTGGTGAGTACGACCCTGAAGAGGCTGGAGAAATCCGACTTTTTTCACCGGATCTAACGTGGCGGTCCGAACATACATATTGGTGTATACCGAGGGAGCCTGCTCATTCCCATCACCTTGAAGCCAGACAGAAATGTATTTATCCATCTGCAATCCTGAGCTGTCCAAGGCAGGATCGGTTTCATGAAATAACTCATTTTCGGTTTGCTCCAATGGAACAGCGTCTTCGGCTCGAAATAAAAAATTTCGCTTCCACATAATTTATCAACATCCTTTATCAATACCGTATCAATTCTTACATGAAAGAAGTGACGGAGGTGATAGTGGCAAGGGATTTAAAAGAAAGTCAAGGCAAGGTACCGTTCTTTGGGCGTAAGCGAATAGATGTTTAAATTCTCCCCCCCTTTACGTTAGAATCTCTGCTAATCCACGACCTTTCTGAAATCCCCATCCGGTTATGGGAATATTCCAGTACGAGAGGTGCCAACATTCACTGCCCCTAGCTATGGAGGACCAATTCGTGAAGACAACATCCACCTGTTTACGCCTATTTTGGTGCCTAGTCGGCACGCTAGTACTGAGCGGTTGCCAAGGCAGCGGACAAACCATTAATTTTGAGCCCCGTGCCCTTTCTTCACAACCCACCAGAACCGAAGCCGTTTCTAAAAATGACTTGACGATTTTGGTTGAACCATTCCAGGATGAACGACCTCAACAACAGCGGCTTGGCTCTCGGACCCATATTTGGGGAGGAGTGACCCATTTTAATGCCTGGAATGGCAAGATCAGTGAAGGCATGGCCGATCTGGCCGTCAAATATCTTCAACAACGCCAATGGCGGGCCTCTAAAAGTACCGCTGAGCAAACGAGCGCACCCCCTTCCAGCGATGTGACGTTAACAGGAACGGTCTTATCGTTGAATGCCAATGCCAAAAGTAAGCCTGGTTCCACAGACCTGACGGTTGACATGAGGGTCCGTTTTGAAGTCAAAAACAAAGTGGACGGAAGTACAATCAGAATTGTATTGGGGGCCAATGGCTCAGATTCCGTTGCCTTCTTTGCCCCTGAAGATTTAGAAAGACTCATCAATCTTGTGGCTAAAGATTTATACCAACAATTGTTTGAAGACCTCATCGTGAAAAATAAGGCCATGCAAATGCGCCAGGTGAATTAGTCATAGCCATAGCCTTCATAGCCTTTCTTTACCCAAATATGCCAGGATTACTGTAAAACTATAATATAAACTTGAATAATTTATTCTCATAACCAGGAGGTGCCGTTCAAAAACCGATTTTGATACACATGAATAAGAGCCAGTCTCTTCCAACTTCCTTAGGATGCGCATTCGTCCTTTCTCGAATAATTTTTTATCTTTACCTGTCTTCATGGAGCGCAACAATTGGAAAAGGAGTTGTGAATGAATCAAGAGACTGTTGAACCTTCTGCTCCTCAGGCCAATATTTTAATTATTGAGGATGAGGAAGGGCCGCGAGAAGCCCTAAAAGTTATCCTTTCCCCCTATTTTAATCTTTATACTGTTGATCGTGCCGAAGTCGCGCAAGAAATCCTTTCCACACATCCTATTGATCTGGTCACCCTTGACCTAAAGCTTCCAGACCAACCCGGCACAGATTTTCTTTCGCAGATCCGTGGGAAAGGCTACGATGTTGATGTCATAATTATTACTGGTTATGGCACATTGCAATCGGCCATTGATGCCATTCGGCATGGCGTGGCGGCCTATATACTAAAGCCTTTCAATGTTTCCGACTTATTAGAAGTCATCACAATAACACTTGAGCGGCGAAAACGGCTTTCATCCCTTCAGGGAGCGCTTCAAGCTTTAGGGAATCTTTGGGCCTCAGGCATTGATGTACAGACAGCTATAGCCAATATTGAAACCCTCTTGACCGCAAAACATCCCGAACTCGTACAACATGCCAGCCGTGTCAATTTTTATTCTTCTTTGCTTACGGAACATCTTCAATTAACAAAAGATGAGCGGGAAGCCATCCGGCTTGGAGCACATTTGCACGACATTGGAAAGATCGGCATTCATGATCGACTCATTGCCGGTCATCATTCCCTATCCAATCACGATCAAGAACTCATGAATTGCCATGCCACGATCGGAGCACAATTCATCCATAGTATTCCCTTTCATCCTTCCGTTGAACAGATTATTCGCTATCATCACGAAAAATTCGACGGGTCGGGTTTTCCCGAAGGATTGGCTGGGGACCACATCCCCTTTCCAGTCAGGATTGTAGGGTTGGCCAATGCCTTTGACAATTATGTGGCCGGCCAAGGCACAGAAAATGCCATGCCCGTGCCTGAGGCGCGGGAAAAAATTCGGCAGGAGGCTGGGAAAAGTTTCGACCCCCAATTGGCAGAACTGTTTGCCAATGTCGTCTGGTAGCGACGACCGTCACCAGTTATAGCAAGCGAAGAATGACGGATTCATCCCAATCATGGGAAAAACGATACCACACATGGCTCAAGTGACCCACTCTGAAACCACGGATAAATGGGAACAAGCGTTTGACGCGATAACCGATCACGTCATGATCTTGGATCCCTCTGGGAACATTGTTTGGGCCAATCGGGCCATACGAGAACAGGTCGAACCTCACGTTGGCCCAATCATAGGGCATCATTACCGACTTCCCTATTATGGAACCGTCCCTCCCCAAAGTCCTCCACCATGGGAAACCGTTTTAGCCGGTGCGCTTTCGGCCGTTGTCGAGACATCCTTTCCAGCGATGCCTGGTTATTTCCTGCTGTCCTGCTATCCACTCTTAGATGCTCAAGAAACACAATGGGGCGCGATATCCGTGGTGAAAGACATTACGGATCGCAAGCGAATCGAAGAAGCCTTGAGAAAAATTGCACGGAGCGACTCCGCTCCAGGAAGCATTGCCTTTTTACGTACGTTGGTCAAAGACTTATGCCAAGCCATCAATGTACC
>JBFJON010000176.1:0-4693 GCA_041617575.1 Nitrospirales bacterium
ATGCGGGCCTGACCCCAGAGGAAAGATCGCGCCATCAAGAGTTGTTCTTACGAGACGAAGTCCAGGTGATCTGCGCGACGATTGCCTTCGGGATGGGGATCAATAAGTCTAATGTACGATTTGTCGTCCATTATGATCTGCCCAAAAATCTCGAAAGTTAGTACCAGGAGACCGGTCGCGCTGGACGCGATGGCTTGCCCAGCGAATGCGTGCTGCTCTTCAGCGCCGGGGATACAGTCAAGCAGCAACGCTTCATCAATGAGAAGCCTGATATTCAAGAGCAGCAAATTGCTCACTCACAGCTACGGCAGATGGTGCAGTACGCCGAATGTGCCACATGCCGGCGTGTCGAATTATTGCAATACTTTGGGGAGAAGAGTGATCAGGGAAATTGTGGTGGATGCGATAACTGTCTCTCACCCAGAGACTCCTTTGACGGCACGAAAGACGCCTGCACTGTTTTGTCTTGCGTCGCGCAAATTCGCAAAACAAGCGGATTTGGCGTGGGACTGAATCATGTGATTGCCGTGCTGACCGGAGCCAATACCGAGAAAATCCGTCGATGGGGCCATGAGCGGCTGAACGCGTATGGAAGCGGAAAGAATATTCACAGTCGACCCCAATGGGCAGCGATCAGTCGAGAACTCATCCGACTGGGGTATCTCCAACAAACAACCGAGCCTTTTACCATCTTAGAGATCACAGCCCAAGGCCAACACTTCCTTCACGAGCCACAGCCCCTCATGCTGACCAAGCCCATGAGCACACCGGAAAGGGAGACCATGCGTGCCGATGTCTTGGCCCATGACGAGTTGCTCTTCAATCGCTTACGGCAATTGCGAAAGGCGTTAGCTGACGAGCGCGACATCCCGGCCTACGTCGTATTCTCCGACGTGGTCCTGCGCCAAATGGCAGGAGACTATCCGATCACTGAACGGGAATTCCTACAGATCAGCGGCGTGGACAATCGGAAATTACAGGAATTCGGAGCAGTTTTTCTTGCAGCTATCGCTGAATACGTTGAGAGCAACCCTCGACAGAGTTTTTCAAAAACATCCACAGTCCCATCGCCATCGGCAGCCGCACCATGCAGGCCAAAACCCTTGAGTGGCACCATCCAAGAAACACTACGCTTATTTCAAAAAGGGTTTTCCGTGAAACACATCGCCAATCAACGGGGACTGGTAGCAAGTACCATCTATGGGCATTTGGAACAAGCCATCCAAACGGGGGAGCCAGTGGATATCAATCAGCTCATGACGGCTGAGCAGCAGACACAAATAACCTCGGCTTTCGCCCAAACCGGGTTTGGAAATCTCACCGGCGCCAAAGAAATCCTTGGCGCCCACTACGATTACGGCCAACTCCGCCTCTTCCGCGCCCTTCATGGGAAAAAGGGCCAATGATTGCCTCCGATCCACGAGGTATTCAACATTATGGAATCGAACCCTATTTATTTTATAACGTCAATTCTGGCTGCGCCTGGCCGCCAGCACCGACGCAGTCTACAGGATACTTCCAGTCTAAGGACTCGACGCGAAAACAAATGGGGTTAGCTGCAACGTCTTGTTAGATCGCCTGGTCTAGAAAAGAGGTGCGTCGTCCAGCTTGGAGCGATGTACAGGCTTGTCGAGGCCGAACTGGGCGGTGACTTGGCAAACCATTTCGTAATACCAGTCAGGCGTCAACGGAGATACCAAAATGCTCTGTAATAGACTGTCAAGGTTTACTTTGATGGGATGGCCATTCTCCTCATGAAGAATCGAGTGATCGGGAGGAAACGAGGGGGAATAGAGAGCACGTACTTCACGCTCATACTCGAAAGACCTTCTCTTCCGAAAGAAGGGGGCAAATAGGTTGCTCTCGTAAAAGGAGTCAGCGGAATAGTCCATGTATTCTACGGCACCTAAGTACTTGGTTTCTGGCAGATTTTCTCTGAGTATCCTGAAGGTTGTTTGAATCGCAATAGCTTCATTAGACTCTCCGTAGAGCCTCCACATTGCAACTGACTCGTGTTCGTTTATGTGCCAACAGCTAAGAAACATTTTCTTGCGAATGTTATTGCGCAGCGCCGAGGAGACCTGGATGGGCTCACCGATGCTAACCATGGAGGGTTGTGTGTCTTCCTTGACTTTGGAAACAGAACCTTCGAATGGGTCGCCGAGTCGATCTGCCCTGCAGAAGAAAAGTGCTTGCGATGTGAGGAGAGACACGAATTATGTGAAATTCATGTATCGCCAAACCCGATTTTCGATGCTGCCGGGCTGGGGAATTGCCATGTGATTCGTATTGGCGGGCATGGGGATTAGAACAAGGTCTTTAAAGAAACCTCTCACCCGGGATAATCGGCCTGCGGAAGAGGTGCTTTCTTGGCCGAAATTAGGAGCCATCTAAGAAAGCGCGCCTATTGAGGGTCTAAGTTGATCCCTTTGTTAGAGTGCATTTTGCCCAATTGCAGTTTCCAATCTTTCGGGTGAAATCTTTTATTGACTAATCAACACCAACCACCTTACTACTACGACGCATTAATGACTATGACCATCACCTTCATGTGTATGCCCATGATCCAATTCCTCTTTCGTGGCTTCCCGCACACTGAGAATATTGATATCAAAATTTAGCGCGACACCGGCTAGGGGATGATTGATATCAATGGTAACGTTATCACCCTCCACTTTTGTCACCATAATATGCTGTGAACTTCCGTCCGGCGCCTGTGCCTCGAATGCCATACCCACTTCAACGACATCGACTCCCTCAAACGCCGCTCGTTCGATAGTCTTGACACCGTTCGGGATGACCTCTCCATAGGCCTCGGCTGGCTCAACTCTTACCTTCAGAGAATCCCCCGCTCCTTTACCCACTAAAGCCTTTTCCAAGCCTGGCACAATATTTCCCGCACCATGTAAATACACCATGGGCTTTGAGCCATCTGAACTATCCAGCACCTTTCCGGCATCATCCGTGAGTTTATAATTAACGCTGACCACCAAATTCTCACCAATCAATAAAGACATGATCTCTGTTTCCTTTCATCGAAGTATTCAATTTTTAAACGCGTCCCGTAAAGGTGCACGTTGCATAGTCACCACCACTCTGTAAATTTTGATCGTGGCCACGGTTTGTCCATCCAGGAGGTGTCAGGCATAGGTAACTTAGAGGCTTCATTAACCGTTAACCATCCGCCAGGCAATTCGTAATGTGAGGTGGTGCCACGCCCGGTTATCCAGCTAATTTTTTTGGCTTTATCGCTTGCTTCGGCCACATCCAAGGTTAATCGACAATCCTGGGCAACATAATCCAACACCGTTTGAAAATCACCCTCTTTCCACAGTTTCGGCGCTACTGAGCCATCAACATTGGCGGGTTTACTCACGCCGATGGCCTTCGCTGCAGCATTGAGCTTAATTGGGAACCCTTTTCCGCAAAAGAAGTGAAACATCATGTCAACATGGCCCATAGCCAATTCACGGCAATCATCCGTTTGGCCTGATTCTTCTGCCACAATCACGAAATCGAATCCAAGCCCATTGTGCGTGATGATGGTGTAGCCCGCACGTAATGTATTTTTGAGGTGCTCAACAAAGGCCGTGACATCCATCTTTGCCATTTGTGGCGCCGGCGATCCGTCTGCATTTTTTGAGTAAAACGTCATGGCAGAGGATTCATCGCTACACCAGGTCGCCATACAGGTAATACCCAGCGGCCGATGATCATGTAGATCACCGAAATTTTCAGGCAGGATTTTAGCTGTTTCTATATCAAACGCCACATACTTACGAAACATGGCTTAAACCATCCTAACGATCGAACTTTTGGGAGGCAACATACCAATGACAACTGCTTCTGGAGGGCTTCAAGCAACCACGGTTGTATAGCTTTTTGTGGAAGAATAGATATAGCAGCCTGCTGATCTTTCAGTCAGGATAGGAGAACAACTTCGGTTCGGAAGAAAGAGACCCAAGAGCATGCCCGGAAAAGACAGAATGATCAGCCCAAAATTGATTTGACGGCCGCGCCAATTTCTGCTGGGTTTTTGACCACTGTCACACCAGCGGCCTCTAGAGCCGCCATTTTATCTGCTGCAGTTCCTTTGCCGCCGGTGATAATCGCGCCGGCATGACCCATACGACGGCCGGGAGGTGCCGTGATGCCGGCAATAAAGCTCACCACGGGTTTGGTCATTTCGTGCTTGATGAACGCCGCAGCTTTTTCCTCCGCATCGCCACCGATCTCACCGATCAGGACCACAGCCTCGGTTTCATCGTCATTTTGAAACATTTGCAACAAATCAATATACCCCGTGCCAATGATGGGATCGCCACCGATGCCTACGCAGGTCGTTTCGCCAAGTCCTAAATTCGTGAGCTGATTCACGGCTTCGTACGTCAGCGTGCCGCTTCTTGAAATCACGCCTACTCGACCTTTTTTATGAATGAATCCTGGCATAATCCCGATTTTGCACTCATCGGCTGTAATGATACCTGGGCAATTTGGACCGATCAGGCGGGTTGTCCTTCCATGAAGTGCCCGATTGACTCGAACCATTTCATTCACAGGGATCCCTTCGGTGATACAAATGATGAGCCATACTCCGGCATCGGCAGATTCTAAAATCGCATCCGCTGCAAACGGGGGCGGTACAAAGATCAACGAGGTCGTGGCTTCTGTCTTCTTGACGGCTTCCCGAACG
>JBFJON010000177.1:0-4667 GCA_041617575.1 Nitrospirales bacterium
ACCCAAATGACCGAATGTATTCTTCGAAAATCGGACCAGTTACCGGAAGATCAAATCCACCTCCGTGGATGTGGGGATGTGCCAATGCGACTTGCACCACAAGGCCGCCCTGTGCGGATCCAATGTCAAAAAATGTCTGGTGCTGATCCCAGGGAAATTGTTGGACAATGGCTTGACTGGCACCCATGCTCAATCCGGTCATGGATTGTAGAAAGTTTTTGAGTTTGGCCGGATCCGCATAGAGGGTACCAAAAAAATCTCCTCCTTCCTTGGCTTCGTTTTGGGGAAGGCCTGTTTTGAGTCCCTCCGTGAGCGAGCCCCAAAAGCGGTAAAGTCGAGCATTGGCCATTTCTAAAAATCCGCCGATATAGGAAGTTTTCGCTTTGTCCAGAAAAAGATCGGTTTCTGGCGCATTCTTATACAGACCATTCTCCCGCTCAAGCAGGCCCAACGCGACGAGCGCATCAAAAAAATCACGCGCACTGCGCGGATGCAAGCCCAAGCGGGTTTGTAGTGTGACAGCATCTAGCGGTTGGCGAGCCAGTTCGGAAAAGATTTCTAACTCCACGGCACTCAGGAGGGTTTTCGAACCCCAAAAGGCCATGCCGAGCTGCATGATTTTTTCTGGGGAGGGCGATGGATTCATATGGATTCTCCAAAGAATGTGTGTAAAGAGGGTGCCTTGTTAATCTCCACCTTGAAAAGCATCCTCTTCGTGCTCAGGGACAACCTCTCCGGTTTCAATGCCTAAGCCTCCTTGAAAGGATTCTCGAATGGCCAGAATGTGTTGGTGGGATGGCGTTCCTTCGATCTCCTCGGCAAACTGTTCCAGAAACCGGTTGCAGGCATCCAAGCCATGTTGAAAATATCGGGCCAGCGGACCTTCGGTCACTTGCTGCCAGGTGATATAAATCAAAAACTCTTGGAACCATTTCGCCTGAGGCAGCTTCTCGCCAAACCCTTGAAGGTTCTCGTAGGCTTGCTTGGCTTCCTGCCCTTGGTCGGTCGAAAATGTCTCTTCGGCTTCGAGGATGTCTGATTCCAGATCTCCTAGTTCTCCCTGTTGTTCAGCCTGCAGAAGGGCTTGGTGTGCGGCGATTGCTGGATCAAAATTCATAAAGGCCTTTCGCGATTCGCTGGGGTTGTCGATGGTTGTGAATAGAAACTGGGAATGAACGGTTATGGTGCTGTTTTCTTTGGAGACAGGGTGTCCAATGTTTGATGTAAGTATTTCCCCAATCCCTCCATCGCCTTGTTGAATAACTCGGACCCTTTCCATTTTTGAGTATTGAGGTCTTGGTGTTTTTCGGCCCACTCAAACGCAACCGGAAGAGGCATCAGCCGAACTGGTCCCCCGGTCAGGTCGGCCCACAGCAGACTCAAGACCGTGCCGGCACGGAGTGGAATATGCAGTTCCTCGACCGGATTCTTTTCTATATCCTCGCACAGTTCAGCCGGAGAAGTGACCAAATATTCCCTGCAAGCGGCCGGACGATGTTCATAAATGGAACAGGCGTCGTTTTCGAGAAAGATACAGGGTAGACGTAAAGCATAATAGGCCCGATTAATAGGATCAACTTCCGAATCGGATTTCTGGCGAGGAGACTCGGCCAAATCTTGTAGCAAAGGGAGGAGGCCTGCGGTTTGTAACCGTGCTCGTGTTTCGGCCAGACGCTGTTCGATTCGTTCTCGGTGTTCCTGTGGTAGGATTTGTAACATTTTTGCCAGCCCAAAGGCTTCAGGTGGGGAGACCGGGACCATAAGTCGTTGGCAACAGGCTGCACATCCCTTCTGGCAGGATATGGTCATCCCTGTTTGGAGTGTTTTCGTCACTTCAAGGGCCTGGGCTTGCTCGCCTAAAGATCGAACCACAGGCACAATGTCAACGATCGGGATGAAATTGGTGGGGACATCCACCCGGGCCTGCAAATCTCCGGAAGAGGTGGTGATAGAGAGGTTTAACCGTTCTGTAGAAGATGGCATTACATTCAACTCACGTTCCAATGGTGTTGAGTGCCTTTTCCCTGGTGTGGGTGCATGAAAGTGATATTGAAAGAAAAATTGAAAAAGTTCAGCCTAGTTTCAGGGGTGGCTGATGTCAATTGGTAAACTGTAGCTGATTTGGCTGATCCAAAGGAATTAGTGGTAAGAGGCAAGCGTACAGTGATGTTTACTCAACAAGCGAGTCATGACGGACAGGGCTGGGAAAATTTTTGCGGCTTGCGTTTGGGCTTTTTAGGGGCCCTTGGGGATGTCGTTGAGCAGGGTTTTATTCGGCGAGATACTGAACATCCAACATTCTGTGGGTGTATTGATTGGCATTCCAGTGTTCATGGCGCCTACGCGTTATTAACGGCGGCACGACTGACCGGACAACATCGGTGGGCAAAAGTGGTCGATGTAGCTCTCACCCCTGAGTGCTTGGATGGAGAATTGACCGCATTCAGGCAAGGAGGACTCGATAATGAATTGCCGTATGGCTATGCCTGGTTTTTGAAATTGGCAAAAGAGCGTGAGCAGGGATGGGGAAAATCCGATTTGCTACGCTTGGCTGCTGAAATCGCCTCGCGGTTAGAACAATGGATCCTTTCTCTTTCAGATGAAGCCGTCATGCATCATGCCCAACGAAGGGAATATGGCAATCTCTCCTGGGCTTTGCTGAATCTATGGGAATGGACTCAATGGCAGGGAAACGTTGAGCTAAGCGAGAAACTTCTCAAGATCATTCGGACACGGATCGTCCCTTTAGATGAGGCCTTGCCGCCTTCATTTGATGATCTCACGGATGAGTTTTTCGCCGCTTCTCTTCAACGGGTCAGAACGATTCTTTCTATTCTTCCATCTGACGAATCACAAACCTGGCTCACCTCATTTTACAAAGAGAAATGTTGTCTTGAGCCGATTCACCTAGTTTCTACGCCGCATTCGGCAGGACTTAACTTCAGCCGCGCCTGGACATTCTGGGCGCTCTTTCAATCGACGCAGGATCTGGTATTTCGTGACCTGTACGTCAATCATATCGTGACCCATATGAATTTCCCTGAATACTGGCGCGATGACTATCGCAAACACGCCCATTGGGTCCCCCAGTTCGGCATTTATGCCATTGCGTTAAGCTTGGAGAAAGCTGAAATTTGATAAGAAGGCAGGGACAACTAAGAGACTCAATCACGCATATAAAGCGATGTGGAGGGAGGGAGCGAGTATTGGGCATAGCCTCGCCGGGCCAATTACCAAAAGGTGGGGGGAGTATGTGCCCAGCATTCAGGACATCGTCGAGGAGTCGACGTATGGTAACAACTAATGAAAGGCTGGCTCGCTTTTTTGAATCGGAGAGTACTGTGTTTAGTCGATGACGAAGAGTAGCAATGGCATATTCCAGCTTGCTAGATGTCTACTTCTTTCAAATACGAAAAAAGTATACTAATCATTATCCAGAATGTGGATTGGCCAAGGTAAAATTGTAGGTGTCTATCGCTGACCTTGTGGTGCTGTGGCAGATTCGGCATGAATGGGAATAGTTGGAGATTTGGTTTTCTCCAGGTGGGTGATGGATTGGGCAAGCTTCAGCATTCCGGCGGATATCTCCTGAATATCATTGTGGAGGGCTTCCATTGTCTCTGGGCCGAACGATTGGGTCAACGTCATCATTCTTGCCGAAACTGTTTGGACTTCATCTTGGAGAGCCTTCACCGTTTCGGCGTGGTGTTTTTCCGACTTCTTAACACGTTGCTCCAAGGCCTGAAGGTGTTCAGTGAGTGCCAAGTTGGAGGAAGGGGCTTGGGCCAATTGCTGGTACCTGTCCTCGAGTGATGTGACGAGATCTCGGAGATTATCCGTTGCCTCATTCTTCAAGGTGGCTTTCATTCCAACCGATATTTCCTGGATATCATCATGGAGGGCTTTCACCGTCTCGGCGTAGTGTTTTTCGGATTTTTCAACACGTTGTTCCAAGGCCTGAAGGTGTTCAGTGAGCGCCAGATTTGCGGAAGGAGTTTGAGCCAATTGTTGATACCGTTCCTCGAGTCCTAGAACGAGGGTTTGAAGATTTTCCGTTTCTGGTGTCTTTAAGCCTGCCTGCATTTCTAATGATATTTCATGAATGTCATCTTGAAGGTTTTTCACGGTCTCGGCAAGATGCTTTTCGGACTGTTCAACACGCTTCTCTAGGGCCTGAAGGTGTTCGCTGAGCGCAGGGTTTGAGGAAGGGGATTGGGCTAATTGCTGGTACCGGGCCTCGAGTGATGCCAGGAGATCTCGGAGATCATCCTTTGCCTCAGGCTTCAAGGCCGCCTGCAAGGCGGTGGTATCTGAGGTGACCGTATCCCTAACTTGGTTAATGTATACATGGAGTTGATTGAGCCGCTTCTGAAGAACAAGAATTTCTTCGGCTTTGCTCGACACTTGGTCGAGCGTTTGCTGTTGTTCTTTCAATTGATTGGCCAGAATTCCTTCCTCCTGTGTCGCTCGGTCTTTTTCGGTTTTGAGTTCCAATTTAAACTCACCCATCGCTCCCTTGAACCCAACAAGTGAGTTTTGGAATTCTGCTAACAGCTTGTCGTATTGGCGGTTATTTTGGTCGATTTGATCTACCAAAGCCGTTACCTGTTCCCCATAGACCCCGACTCGGGTTTGGGCCTGTTCTAAATCCTGTGCCAGCTTTCCTA
>JBFJON010000178.1:0-4647 GCA_041617575.1 Nitrospirales bacterium
GAAGGGGAACTATCCAAGCTGAAAGCGGGTTTGATTAGCCGAGCCACACTTTCAAAGTCAGCAAGGCGCCTTAAACTCGGACAGTGGTTGCGACTTGGCCGAGGTGAAGAGGTTTCTTCGGGGCGTGAAAAACATTCTCTTTTGGCCAATGCGCTTGAAGCCCTTATCGGAGCCGTGTATCTTGATAGTGGATTAGAGGCGGCTCGTGCCTTTATTGCCCGAATACTGGCTAAAGAATTTTCTGACTTACGGGAAAGCCCTGAATTATCTGTTGGAGGAGATTGGAAAAGCCGATTGCAGGAATGGGTTCATAAACACGATGGGACGAGTCCACGGTATTGTTTGGTTCAGGAAACGGGCCCGGATCATCAAAAAGTGTTTTCCATGACCGTGGAAATTCGTGGAAATGTCATGGGACGAGGCGAAGGATGCACAAAAAAAGAAGCTGAGCAACGTGCAGCGGGGCAAGCCTTGGTACAGTTGAGTCAGCGTGATTCTGATACAATAAGGCATTCACTTGAATAGCAATGGAGGACTCAGTATGAACGTTTTTCCAGGTAGGTTAAAGAAGTCCATTCGACAGTGCGTGGGGGTGTTGGTATTTATCGCCATGTTGAATCTACTTTTGGTTCCAGTAATTTTGGCGGAAGAGCCAACGACAGGAGAACAAGCGCCACACGTGTTATTGAAAACCAAATTTGGTGAAATGGAAATCGTGCTCTTTCCTGATTTAGCCCCGAAGCATGTTGAAAGCTTTCTCAAATTAGCCAAATCCGGGTTTTATAATGGCACTATTTTTCATCGGATCCTTCCTGGCTTTATGATTCAAGGTGGTGATCCCCTTACCAAAGATCCAGCGAATCGAAATAAATATGGGACAGGTGGACCAGGCTATACCCTTCCGGCTGAATTCAGTAAAGTGGTGCATGAGAAAGGGGTCCTCTCCGCTGCGCGTACGCAGGATCCCAATAGCGCTGGTTCTCAATTTTTTATCATGGTCGATAAGGCTCCCCACTTGGATGGTCAATACACGGTTTTTGGAGAAGTCATAAAAGGTGTTGAGGTTGCCGAGACGATCGTGAGTCAGCCTCGGGATTTGCGGGACAATCCGGTAGAACGGATTGAGATGACGATTGAAGTGATGAAATAAGCTGATGACCAATAGGTCAAGAAATACACAGCTGCCTAAGGAGAGGATGGGTTACGAGGACGTGGTTTCGGGTTGGTAATTAAACCCACTGGGAATCACGATCCGTCCCCCAGCGCCAGTTTGACGAGCCAGTTGTTCGGCGACATCGGGATGGCGTTCTCGCACATACCCTAAGACTCCGTGCAAGAATCGATGAGATCGAAGACCGGACCCCGAAAAGCCTTGGATAAAGGTTTGAGCCCGATCCAAAACTTCCGTGACCATCGTGGGCTCCAACGCTTGGCGTTCGCCAAACACTTTAAACTCCTTCCGTAACTCTTCTCCGAAGGCCGGCATCCCGGTTTCGGGTATCTGAATCAAACTAAAACTCCGTCGGAGACTTTGGAGCCCTTCTAAGACATCAGCATCTTGTGCATCACGGCGATCTTGAAAATGCCGAAAGGCTAAGGCTTCAAACAGATAAAAGATCTCCGTTGCACGCTCACCACCAAAATCTAAGAGCTCTCGATAAAAGGTTCGTCGTTCGAATTCAAACCTTCCGCCCGCCCGTTTTTGCTGGTAGCCATCATTGACCTCTAAAAACACGCAGGATGTTGGACAGGAGATATTGGTGATCCGATGCTCGCCACAGCATTGACTGCAAATCATCCCGTTTAACGCTGGGCAGGATCGCTTGCCTTTGCGTTGATGACAATACATACATTTACTCATTGGGCTTATCTTTCTTGGGAAAGCTAAATCCATAATCGGAAAAGCTGCGTTTCTTTTTGTTTGGGTTATCATTGGAGGGACGTTCGAGGCCGTTAATCTCAGCCCCCTTGGCGTAGAGATATGGTACGAGAATCAGATGATTGATTCGGTCAATGCCAATGCCTGATGGAGAAAGCAAAAATTCTGCAATGGCTTCTTTTTTCAAGTTGGCGCGAATTCGCCACACTTTTCCCGCTGACAAGTCAGATACATACATGGTTCCATAACGGTCAAAATCAATGCCGTCTAAGTTATGAAAGCTACCAGAAAAAAATGAGTTCACAAACAATTCGTGGATGATACCCTTTTCATCGATTTCAAAAATTTTCCCGTCGTCCCACCCAACACCCATCAAAAGGCCATTGCGGGGATGAACGGCTAACCCGTGAGGATGTGACAACTTCGCATTCTGAACAAACTGTGTAATGGCATGGTTCTGAGTTGGATCAATTCGAAAAATAGTATTAGTATTGGCATCCGAAACATACAAGAATCCATGAGAATCAGCCGTCAGGCCGGTCAGGGATTCAGCATGAAACTGTGTGAAGGGAATGTTAATAAGTGGGCGACCAACTGTTTTATCAAACCCGCGCACAACATCCAAGTCAGCAACATAGAGGGTTGAGCCAATAATGGCCATTTCTTTGGGTGAGTGCAGGGTCACGGATTTCCGTCCGCCTTGGATGAAATGGAGTTCGGTGACTTTCCCTTCTTGGTCGGCTTTACTTATAAAACCTTTGTTCGCTCTGGTGCCGGGATCGCCGTTGGCATTGGCGATATAATAGACAAGACCTTCGTCTGCGATGATATTTTGCGGGAACTGGAGGTTGGTTATTTCATTGGCGAGGACATTCTGCATTCCCAAGAGAAGAAGGCTCGCAAATGCCAGAACGGACGGTGAGACGGTGCAACGGTAAGTGTTCACAAGAATAGTTTGCTGGAGAAACGGTTAATGAATATGCGAAGGTGCATGTTTAGACGCACATGAGTGCGTCTCAGTTGGTGCAAGGCATGGTAAGTGAGGATTTCTCAGGGTGTCAAGGAACGTGCATGTCTGCAATGCGTTGACGAAGTTTTGGGTGCCTGATATCGTGAATTGCCTAACAGTTCGCTATTGCAGTCTTTTTAAAAGTATTCAAACAATGTCAAAAAGGGAAACAGGTGCCTGCACAAATCATTGATGGAAAAGCGCTGGCGCTCAGTCTTCGAGAAGAGATTGCTCAAGAGGTGAACGCTCTTGAGAAAGACACAGGGATTCAGCCCGGCTTGGCAGCGGTCTTGGTGGGGGATGATCCGGCCTCCACGGTATATGTCAGGAATAAAAAAATCGCCTGCGAAAAAGCCGGTTTGTATCCCCAAGCGCATCTCTTGCCGGTATCAACGACGCAAGAAGCATTATTGGCACTCATCCACAAGCTTAATGCCGATCCCAAAATCCATGGCATTCTGGTCCAGTTGCCCCTGCCGTCTCATATCGAAAGTAGGTTGATCTTACAGGTGGTCTCTCCTGAGAAAGACGCCGACGGCTTTCATCCCATTAACGTGGGGCGGCTGGTAGAAGGGGATCCGGTTTTTGTGCCCTGTACGCCAAAGGGTGTCATCCATATGATTGATTCCACTGGAATCGATATTGCTGGAAAACGCGCAGTGGTTATCGGCCGCAGCAATATCGTGGGAAAACCGGTGGCGATGCTGCTTTTACATCGACATGCCACCGTCACCATCTGTCATTCTCGAACCAAGGACCTTCCCTCGGTCGTACGTGAGGCCGATATTGTGATTGCCGCTATTGGTAAGCCCCTTTTTGTCACATCGGATATGGTCAAAGAAGGAGCCGTGGTCATTGATGTGGGAATTAATCGATTGGCCGATGGGAAGCTAGTTGGAGATGTGGATTTTGATCGCGTGAAAGAACGAGCCGGTTGGATCACGCCTGTCCCGGGTGGAGTCGGGCCCATGACCATTGCCATGCTCCTTCAGAATACCCTGGAGTCGGCCAAACGGTTTGCCAAAAAATAACGCGCGACTCAAAGGGAAAGAGCTATGAGCCATCTGACCATTCCAGAATTTCAGCAGCATAAACAACAGGGTAAAAAAATAACAGTCGTCACGGCCTACGATGCGTTGTTTACCCGGATTGTGGAGCAAGCAGGGCTGGAAGTTATTCTGGTAGGAGATTCCTTGGGCATGGTAGTGCAAGGAAAGTCCAACACCTTATCCGTCACCATGGGGGAGATGCTCTATCACACGCGGATGGTGGCACAGGCGGCGAATCGGGCACTAGTGATCGGCGACATGCCCTTTCTGTCCTACCAGATCAGTGTGGAGGAGGCCGTGCGAAATGCAGGTCGCTTCCTTCAAGCTGGCGCCGCAGCGGTCAAGATCGAGGGAGGCATGCCCGTGATCGAGCATGTAGGAGCTATGACGAGTTTCGGCATTCCCGTCATGGGCCATGTGGGAATGACGCCCCAATCAGTCAATCAATCCGGAGGCTATAAAGTTAGAGGTAAAGATCATGCAGGGGCCGAAAAAATCTTTGAAGAAGCGAAAGCCCTCGAAGGAGCCGGGGCATTTGCCTTAGTGCTGGAATGTGTTCCGCGCTCCCTGGCAAAAACGATTACCCAAGAACTTACTATTCCGACTATTGGTATTGGAGCTGGGAAAGGCTGTGATGGCCAGGTGTTGGTGCTCTACGATTTGTTAGGACTGTTTGACGACTTCGTCCCCAAATTTGTGAAACCGTATGC
>JBFJON010000179.1:0-4615 GCA_041617575.1 Nitrospirales bacterium
GTTGTTTGATCCATGAGCATGTTTCCTTTTTTTCTTTTTTCCATAATCCAATGAAGTTACGTGGTTGACTTATGGTTTTCCTTATTTGTTTAAGGAAGAAGAGCCATATTCTTTAGATTACGCTACGTGAGATTGGGCCTCGTCCATGAGGTCTAACATAGAGGAGAGTTGTTTGCCTGCCTCTAACATACATACTTTGATGCTGTCTTCATCCAGACCCGTGAGTGTCCAAGATTCCGAGGCTACCAACGTTTCCCAGTTTCCTTGACCATTTGGCGATTGAAATCCTTCTGTCAACGCACCCGCGATGTTGAGCAACGCGGCCTCGAATTGATAATCGGGCGTCGCACTTGGATTGGTTTGATGGCGAATGGCTTCCCCTAAATTTTTCGGTAATCCCCATGCGTCAACGAGCGCTTTTCCAACTTGGGTGTAATCGAAGCCAAGCAATTTTTGTTCGGTCGTATGAATGGGTTCCCCTGTATTGGCCGACGTTTTCATGGCCTCTTCGGCTTGTTCCGGGAGGTATTGGTAGAGCAAAAGATGGCCAAGATCTCGAAGCAACCCTTCCACGAACATTCGTTCGCTATCGACCAGAAAACACTTTCTTGCCAATTCCCTGGCGGCTAAACCGCTAAAAAAACTGTTCGCCCAAAATATGTTCATGTTCATGACTTGTTGGGCCAGACCAGAAAAGGATTTGGTGATGGATACGGCTAACACCAAGTCATGTAAGGGCTGCATGCCTAAAATTCCTACTGCTCGGGAAATGGTTTCTACTTTTCTTGGCATGCCATAAAAGGCGCTGTTGACGAGTTTCAACACCATGGCAGTCATGCCGGGATCGATACTGATGGCATGTGCGAAATCCGCCATCGTGGACTCCGGATCATCGATAACTTTTTTGACTAGTAAATAGACCTCGGGTAAGGACACCAGTGAGGAGCAATGTTCTACCAATTCTTCGGCGCTTTTCATAAGCGGTCTTCTCGAACTCAAGGTGAGAATCGGGTATGGACTTTGTGTTGATGTTCTTTTCGGCCAATTGTTGTTTGACCTTGATTCTTAAGCCTTTGTGTAGCGAAGGCACAAAAAACACCTAGGTAGAGAAGGTCGGCGTTCGGACCTTCCAGGCTGGACCGGCCTTTTAGTTGAGAGGGGATGAAGAATTATGGGGACGTTGATGAATCAGAGTCGGAATGAGGCTTTGTGTCAGGATAGTTCTTGTTGATGCGATTTTTCCCCCACTTGATGAGCCCAAAGGAAAGCAGCAAGGCAACCGGTACAAATATCCCGGAGGCCAGGGTATAGTTGGACAGCCAGCCTAAGTCATGAAAGGCTCTGAAAAGATAATGGGCTAAGCCACTGAGATAATAGGCTATGACAATCACGGAGAGACCTTCGACGGTGCGTTGCAAAATGGCTTGGCTTTTAGTGGTTTGATCCACACTGGCCAAGAGTTTCATGTTTTGATCTTGTTGCGCAAGATTTTGTTCCTGGAGAACCAATTCGACTTTTGTGCGAAGTACCGCAATCGTTCCTTCAAAATCCTGTTCCAAGGCATGAATGCGGCCAACTAATTGCTGGTACCCATCTGCCACTCCTGTAATTTTCCAGAGAATATAATCTGTGAGGGTGCGAGAAAAGGGGAGGGCTTGTTCCTGAAGGGCCTGAGTATTGCTATGGACGATTCGGTCGTAGGGAACCGACGCTGAAAGGCGAAAGCGCATTGAATCTGCGAGACGTCCCACTTCTAAAAAATCACCTGTGAGGCCTTCAAGCCATTGTTGTAATCTGGAGTGGTTGACATCTTTGAGTTCTTTGGTGATCACACTTCGTTGGTACAGATGGCGTTGTTCATAGATTTGGACTTGGTCCACCGACCGAGAAAATGCTTTGTAGGGCAAGAGAATCAGGTGGGTATAGTTTTCCAATGTAATGAGGATATCGATCAGGCGTGAGAGTTTCGGGAGAAGTCGTGATGAGTCTGGTGACCAGATAAGGTACCGTTCTCGTCCATGTTCATCGGGGGTAAAACTTGTGGCGACGGAAATGTCTTCTTCTAACACTTTGCTGGCATAGATTTGTGGGCCTGGCAAGAGCGTGGCCAGCGCTTCTTGATCGTAGGCTTGTGACGGAGTCACGACGATGTCGAGAGCATTGACTTCCAGCCCCAACGGCGAAAAGGGGAAGACATACTGAGGAAAGGTCAATGGGCCAAATCCCAGCGGGGTATTTGAGGCTTGTGGAATATGCCAAATCTGATAACTGTAATATTCAGTGTGCGCTTCCCATTTGGCAATTAAGCGATCTCCATTGGGTGCCGTCGTCACCCCGAATCCCACCCTTTCATCAAGAACAGTCTGTGACGAATCAATGCCTAAGCAGGACAGGAGTTGCTGGAATTCCTTTCGGCTTTGTGGGCGTTCAATGGCTGGATTCGCCATCCGCCGTGCCGTATGATGAACATGGGCTGGAGCCCCCAGCCACCCTTCCAAATATTGTCCTTGGGCTTTGTGAAGGTGCCGTAGAATACTTTTTCCTGGTGCTGTGGGTTTAATACTCATAGGAATGCGAGAAATTATGGAATGGTCTCTGTGCTCTTTTGAACCGCTGTCTTGGATTCAGGTTCTACCGTAGTTGTCTGTGGGGTCGCAAGGGGAGTCATGGCAATGCATATTTGTGGGAAAGATGAGGGTGGCTCGGCGTGCCTAATTGATGATGAGCTGTGGGGGTGATATTTATTTGTTGCTGAATCCAGTCTACGATACGATTTTCGGCCCAAAACGGATCTTCTTGCGGTTGTCGATGCTGGAAAAACCCGCAATGCCCGCCTTGTTTTGGTGCGAGCAATTGAATGAAGGTATTTTCATTCAGTGATGGATTATCAAAAATGTCAAATGGAATAAATGGATCATTTTGTGCCGTGATGATGAGGGTAGGAATAGCAATGGACTTGAGAGTGTTTTCGGCTGCGCTTTTCGCATAATAGTCTTTTGCATCATGAAATCCCCCATCGGGCGCGGTGTAGACATCATCGAATTCCCGCATGTTTTGGATCTTTGGAAGTTGAGAAAGATCCCATTTTCCGGGATAGAGTTGAGCTTTCCGTTGTAGTTTGGCCTTGAGGCTTTGTAAAAAATGTTGATGATAGATCCAATTCGACGGACGTTGCAGTGCTCGAACGCAAGATGCTGGCTGAATGTTCGGGGAGACGGCTGCTACCCCTCGAAGTGAAGGAAGGGTGCTGTTCATTTCGCCAGCTAATTTGAGTGTGAGATTTCCACCCATGGAATATCCGATGAGCCAGATGTACTGACACCCGTCTTTTTCGGTGATTTCTTGAATAATCTGGCCATAATCCTGGCTCAATCCATTATGGTACAGCGTGGGCGTGAGATGTTCTGAACCTCCACAATTGCGTTGATTGATACGGATGCAGTTCCACCCCTTGCCCCAGACTTTCTGAGCCAAACCAATCATGTAATGAGATTCGGTACATCCTTCAAGCCCATGAATCATCAAGACGGTGGGTTTGTTGCCGGGTGAAGGTTGCCAGTGGCATTTGGTGAGTAGCCCGGTCTCCGGGGTTATCTGGAAAATCCGGTGTTGGGTGGGCATACCGGTAGGCGTAGCTCCGCGTGGCCACCAACGTGGAAGGAGGGTCATCCGGTGTGGACCTCGTAATAAAGGATGAGGATGAAACGGGGTACAATTCAAAGTGGGACGCTCAGTTATTGATTGTGATTGGGTGGCATGTTCTAGGTATTGCTCAATTTTTATATGATGAAGGGGATACCAAAAAAGAAGCGTACAATACAAGGCGTTGATCGACTGTTTGCAGCAGTATTGTGACGGAAACGATCACCCCGGCAGTTTTTAAGAGGTCTTCATTGACAGGCTATGCATGATTTCGTTACAGGAGCCAATACGTGACTTTCTAAACTGGAAGACGAAGAGGGTCAGGGCCAACATTCAATCGGTCCCCAGGCTGGCGGAATAGGATATGTCATGAATAAATTGAAACCCCCCAAGCCTTCTGGCGGGCGCGAAAGTTTTTTGATTTTTGTGGTTGTGGGTTGTGGCATCCTGGCGACATTGTCGTTGAATTCGTTGACGTCGCCTGTTGTTCCTGAAAAGGAAGATTCCGTCTTGCAGGAGGCTGTTCAACCCAAAAGTGATTTGCTCAAAAAGAAGGTCAACCCGGTGGCTTTATTAGATGTACCGTTGACAACCGGCCACGAACCTCTTGATAAACTTTTTGTGCAATCAGGATGTGCCGTCTGTCATACCATTCCTGGCATTGATCAGGCTCAAGGGCGAGAAGGCCCTAAATTAGTCTTAGGAACGAATGGACCTATGCGATTGGCTGATCCGAATTATACGGGGACGGCGCAGAGTATTCGTGAATATATTCAGGAGTCAATTTTGAACCCGGGGGCTTATGTCGTCCCTGGATATTCCGACCGGGTGATGCCTCGATGGTATGGAAAACGGCTGAATGCAAAGGCCTTGGATCGTATCGCCAATTATTTGGAACATTTGAAAGAATGAATAGGTTACCCAGCTGAGGGCCCAGAAAGAATCTCGTCTGTTTTTAGGGATGAAAGTGGAA
>JBFJON010000180.1:0-4611 GCA_041617575.1 Nitrospirales bacterium
AAAACGGCATCGATATTTTTGAACATGTGTTGTGTGGAGCCTCAGCAGTTCAGATCGGAACTGTCCTGGTGGAGGAGGGTGTTGGGATCTTTACGAAGTTGGAACGAGAAGTTTCAGAATGTATACAGCGAAAAGGCTATGCGTCGTTGATGGCCTGTCGGGGGAAACTTCGGGAGATAAACTAACCGATTTTTCGAGATCTCGAGGAGGAGAACCATTGATCTTTTAATAGGTCAATAAGCAGAAAGGAAAGTCCAAGAACGCTCATCCAGTCCTGTCCTGAGCCGTGCCGAAGAAAAGGCCGAGAATGGCATGCGAGGTCCCATAAGGCCTAACCACTACTTGACGAAAGGAGCGTAGGAAAACGTAGTTGAGGACGGCAAAATGTTGAAAACGCTGCTGGTGACTTTTTTCAACATTCCTGCGTTAGGCTTTGGTGAGTGAAGGCCCTTTGGGAATAATTTTCAGCGAAATGGCTTGACGTAGGAGTTGAGCGACGTTTCGGACACGTAATCGGCGCATGAGATTAAAGCGGTGGACTTCCACAGTCCGCACACTAATTTCTAACCGTTGCCCGATTTCTCGATTGGTACATCCTTGAGCAACCAAGCGAAGAATTTCTTTTTGTCGAGTGGTTAAGGTTTGACCTTGGGAGCCGGCTTCTGAAGCGGCTTCAGTTGAGCCCTGCTCTTCAACGTTGTCTTTGGGCATTTCGATTTCGCACTCCACGCATATTTGATTAGTCGTTTTAACATAGGCCCCGCTTCTGGGACAACCGCATCCATGCTCCGAATTCTTTTTCTCTTAGTCCTCGAACACCTACGTCATCGGCCCATTAGAGCCCTATTAACAGTGGTTGGGGTGGCTATTGGTGTTTCGGCCTGGCTGGCGATTCGGGTGGTGAATGGGGAAGTCTACCAGTCGTTTGAGAAATCAGTGGAATCGGTTGTTGGGGAATCCTCGGTGACGGTATCCGGCGGACTCGAGGGTATTGACGAGCAGATTTTTCATCGAATTCAAGGACATCCAGGCGTTCGATCAGCCAATCCCGTTCTCAAGATTGAAGGTAAGATTCAGACCGGTGTTTTGTCGGGACGTCCCCTTATTATTTGGGGGATGGATCTGTTGGAGCAGGGGAAAGATTGGGAGGCTCAGGGCTCTACCGGTGTCTTACAACAAGATAGCTGGGAACAGCTTTTCTCACCAACAACGGTTTTTCTAGAAGAAGAATCGGTCAACAAGTTTGGTCTGCATCAGGGGCAAACTCTCTCGGTGAAGGTCAAGGGAAAAGTTCATGATCTGGTTGTTGGAAGGGTGTTGAAATCATCGGGTCTCCAAGGAGGCGTGCAACAGCAGGTGTTAATGGATATCGCCTCCGTTCAATGGTTGTTTGGATGGTTAGGGCGCCTTCACCATGTGGCGATTGTTACTGAATCTAGCGTGGCGGTTTCTACATTAATTCAAGAACTGCAATCGGCCTTGCCAGAGAATATTCAGGTGAGTCAGTCTTCTCGACGCAATCGGCAGGTAGAATCCATGCTGCGAGCCTTTCAAATGAATCTCACGATGCTCAGTGGGATTAGTCTGCTGGTCGGGATCTTTCTTGTCTATAACACGACGGCTTTTTCGGTAGTCCACCACCGACAGGAGATTGGGATCCTCCGTTCGCTCGGGATGGAGCGGCAATCCATCGCCACGCTGTTTCTAATCGAGGCAGGTGTGTTGGGAGTCGCCGGTGGTCTTTTGGGGTATTGGTTGGGTGTCGTGCTTGCGCGGTGGTTAATCGTCATGATTGGCCAGAACGTGGGTGAGTTATATGGCATGACCTCGATGTTGGTCCTGCCGATTCCCTTTCATATGTTGGGAGAAGCCATGAGTTTGGGAATAGGCGTTTCGCTGATGGGGGCCCTTCGACCAGCTTGGGAGGCGAGCAAGATGGCTCCGGTTCAAGCCCTATCTGGTTGGCAATCGCAAGCTGAAGAAGCGCATAAAGCTCAAGGATCCAGGTGGGTGGTCGTAATGTCGTTGTTGGGAGCTGGAATATTGAGCCAAATGCCACCAGTTCATGGTGTCCCTGTTGGAGGCTATGCAGCAGCCTTTTGTTTGTTGATGGGAGGCGCTGCGGCAGGGCCCGTGTTGTCGCAATGGTTTAGCCTATGGAGCCAACGGAGGTTGGGGCACCAAAGCGGCCTGTTGCCTGCCCTGGCTGCAGAGCAAATGGGAAGAACTCCGGGCCGAACCAGTGTGACCATGGCAGCTATCGTGGTGGGGCTGGCTATATTAGTGGGCGTGGGCATCATGATCCAGAGTTTTCGACAGACGGTGGAACTGTGGATTCAGCAAACACTGATGGCCGATATCATTATCGCACCTACGTCTTGGTTAGGAGAACCAGGGGCGCCGGGGAAGAATCAGGGGCTACCCCGGAATCTGGTGAAGCACGTCTTAGACATTTCTGGAATTGAGGCCGTCGACCCGTATTTGGAAACGAGTATGGAGACAGCCGGACAAACGGTAGCGCTGGTGTCACGAGATGTGCGTCTTCATGCTGAGCGCAGTCAGTATCTATTTTTGCAAGGAGAATCCTCCGAGGTGTTATCCCACGTCGTAGATGATCACGGTGTGATTGTTTCTGAGGTGCTGGCTGAACGGTTAGGGGTAAGTGTGGGTGACCAATTGCCATTAAAGACACCAGGCGGGATAGAACAATTTCCTGTCAAAGGCGTGTTTTATGATTACGCCACTGATGGGGGGAAAGTGGTCATGGACCAGAGACTCTTTGCAGAGAAATGGGGGGAGCGAGATGCTACAGTTTTTGCTGTCTATCTGAAAAGAGGACAGACGCTTTCAGTTGTTCGTCAAGAAATTGAAAAATCCTTAGGAAATAATAGGCCAATTCTCACGATCAGCAACCGTGAACTAAAACAGGAAATCCTTGAAATTTTTGATCGCACATTTCGCGTGACCTATGTCTTAGAATTGATTGCCCTAAGCGTCGCGGTGTTAGGCATTATGAATACACTCCTGACAGGCATCCTGGAACGGCGACGGGAACTGGCAACCCTCAGAGCCTTAGGTGCGAGTAGTCGACAAATTCAAGGTCTGATTGTTTGGGAATCCTGTTACTTAGCAGCTTTGGGCGCAGGCATCGGTATCGTGGTAGGTATGGCATTGTCGGTGGTATTGATCAAAGTAATCAATAAACAATCGTTTGGATGGACGATTCAATTCACCCTTGCCTGGGAAACAATCGGAATGGCGCTGCTCGTGGCCTTGGCAGCAGCGTTAATTGGCGCCTGGGCTCCAGCCCGCTGGGCCAGCCGCCAAACGATTGCAGAAGATTTACGCTACGAATGACCGCTTTCCCCATTATTGATCCTGTTGCCCACGTTGTCATTCCCGACATTTTTATTGGGAATCCATTCTGATTTTTCCCATTTAAAAACCGCTGATTAAGTGGAGCACGTTTTACTCGATTACTCAACAATGGTGTCCCAGCAGCTTATTGGTATTGCCGGGACGAACCCCGGCATCTATCGTTTTTTAAAATTTTTCCAGTTAGCGAAATTGTATGCCCCACTACAGGGAAAATTTTCTTTAACCGTTTGCATGTCTTCTCCCTCACCCCACCCCTCTTCCTCACAAGCAGGGGGGAAATGTCTATTGGAAAGTTAAGGAGTTAAAGCAGACTTGTGGCTAAGGAAAGATAAATGCCAGAAGGGATTTATGCTGAGCAGGTTTCGGCTTGGGGGTTTTCTGTGCCTTGGTAATCGACTTCAACCGTAAAGCCCATGTCTTCGATCATGTTCCAGACTTCTTGGTGGGCGAGGCCTGGAGTGGTGAGGTAGCCATCGACGAAGAGGGAATCAGCCACGTACAAGGCTAGTGGTTGGAGAGAACGGAGGTTTTTTTCACGGCCGCCTGCGGCCCGGATTTCTGTTTGAGGATGCAGGAAGCGGAAGAGGCATAATATGGTGAGGCACCGGGCAGGTGTTAAATCATTCTTTTCACCAAACGGCGTGCCGTCCACGGGGTAGAGCATATTGAGAGGGATCGAATCCGGTTGAACCTCTTTCAACGCCAACGCCAAATCCACCAAATCTTCATCTCGTTCGCCCATTCCCACAATCCCGCCGCTACATAGTTCCAAACCTGCGGCTCGTGCATGCTTCAGCGTATCCAGCCGATCTTGATAGGTATGGGTGGTGCAAATGGAAGGATGAAAGGCTTCACTGGTGTTGAGGTTGTGATTGATCCGATCCACGCCTGCGGCCTTTAATTGACTGGCTTGCTCTTCATTTAAGAGTCCCAATGAACAGCAGATTTGAATGGGGATTTCATCTTTGATTTTTATGACCGCGCTGGATATTTGGGCAATTTCCGATTGCAGGGGCGAACGGCCGCTGATGACGATGCAATAGCGCTGGGCTTTCGCTTCTGCGGCTCGGCGTGCCCCTTCCATCATCTTTTCAGGTGTCAACAAGGCATAACGATCAATGGGTGCTTCAGAAATTGTTGATTGTGAGCAATAATGGCAATCTTCTTGGCAGGCCCCGCTTTTGGCATTCAGAAGCATCTGCAAGCGGACAGTGTTGCCAAAATATCGTGAGC
>JBFJON010000181.1:0-4608 GCA_041617575.1 Nitrospirales bacterium
CCAGGAAGTTCCTTTATTGTTTCTCCCGCCAATACAGAAAAAGTGGGAACCAGGCCGAGCACAACATAAAGGATGCCAATTTTAATGAAGTGCCTCATAAGGAAACCTCCTGGATAAAAAAATATTCTTGTATAAACGCGGGATGTAAGGGGTAGGGTGCAAGGGGTATTCCAAGAATGCCAAATTTAAAAAAAACCACTATAAAATAGCTGGTTACGAAAGGTCACCTCCAGCAGATCAATAATGAATCTGGAGGATAAAGCCTACAGTAGTATGGAAACGGCCTTCAGGGGACCCGCCGATCGAAAGCAAGATGGCTTTTGTATAAAACGTATATTCGTTCTTTGGAGGAAATTCAAAATTTCATGGGAAATGAGAGGAATTGATAAAATTACTAACTAGTACTATACTAACCAGTATTAACTGAATAGTGTCAGCCCCTGAGAAAGCCAAAGGAGGATGTATGACCATACGTGATTTCAAGGATGATCCCTACTTAAGTCTCCTCCGGCCTTTGGTCGAGGCCTACCTGGCCTTTAACAGGGTAGGGAACCGGCATATTCAATCACTGGGATTAACCCCTGGGCAATTTGATGTCATTGCTGAACTGGAAGGAACGGAGGGCCTCACCTGTGCTCAATTGTCAGAACATACGTTGATCACAAAGGGAACGCTGACGGGAGTGTTAGACCGTTTGGAACATATAGGGTTGGTTAAACGCGGACAGGTTGGAAGGGATCGTCGAGTGACCAGGGTGCAGCTTACCCCAAAAGGCATGGATCTGTTCCAACAAGTTTTTCCAGCCCATGCGGAATTCATGCGTCCTTTTTTTGCTCAAGCTTTGAATGCCGCAGAAGTTCAGATCGCCAAGAGGTTACTCCGTCGCGTCCGAGATAGTTTCAAAAACATGATCGTTTCACCTGAGTGGGAACGCCCCTAAATACAACCTATAGGGGAAAAGAAATATCCTTTGAAAGTGAAAAAGATAGTGGAGAATACGAAAAGAAGACCGACATCAGGACCAGTCAATAAATACACATGAATTGAGGAAGTGGATTATGAAATGGATTTTTTAAACAGAGGAATCTTGAGCAAGTGTGCGCACGCGCTTGGCTTTAGGGATTGTCATGTTTCCTCATGGGGCGCAAACGATGCTGGGTTGGTATAACGGCAATGGATTCAGCGGTATCATGACATTTTTTACTGAACAAATGGGTATGCTAGCTCTGGTTGCCTTTCTAGTGATTGTTGGGGAATTCTTGGGAAGCCTGGCTCTTCTCATGGGCTTTCTCACCCGATTCACAGCAGCGAGTCTTGGTGTCATCATGGTTGGTGCGACGAATCTGGTGCACTGGCAACATGGGTTTTTTATGAATTGGTTCGGACAATAAGCGGGAGAAGGGTATGAATATCACCTGCTTGCCATTGGGCTGTGTCTTGCACTTTTCATGACGGGGGTGGGAAGTTTTCAGCCGATGCGGTCATTGCCCAGCGAATGAAAAGCTCCTCTGACTCGCAAGACATCACGAATGGTTCATAGAATGAAGTAAGAAGAACAGATAGGAGGAATGCTATGAATGCGCATTATTTAGGACATGTCGTATTTTATGTAGAAGATCTTGGACGATCTTTAGGGTTCTACCGAGATGTGGTGGGATTTAAAGAAATTGGAACGACATTCGGTGGAAAAGCCGTGGCATTGACTTCAGGGCGTACGCATCATGAAATCCTCCTCATTGAAGTGGGAGAAGCACCGGCTTCACCATCCGGTGTAAGACTAGGGCTGTATCACATTGGCATCAAGATAGGTGACAGTTTTGAAGAGCTCCGTACCGCGAAAAAGGAACTTGAGCAAAGAGGAATTCCGATTTCCGGCATGAGCGATCACACCATTACCCAAAGTCTTTATCTGCAGGATCCGGATGGCAATGAAGTTGAACTCTATGTTGACGCGTCCGGAGTTGATTGGAAACAAGATCCAAAGGCGGTGTTAGCTCCCATCAAGCCCCTTAATATTTAGGAGAATTGGAAATCAGGCTTATCATGATGATGGCGGAAACAGGGAAGGATCTCCCCAATTGGAGTGTTCAAAAATACGTGAAAGGAGAATGAGATATGGCTGTTCAAGTGTATGGGGTGAATCATGTGGTGATTGAAGTCGATGACGCGCAAAAGGCCGTGGAATTTTATGCTGACGTCTTTAACCTGGAAATGTTGAGAGGTGGGGAGGGCGCAGCCTGGTGCAAGTTAGGAGAGCATCAGTTTCTGGCTATCTTTGAAGTCGACAGGCTACAGCCGGACCGTACCAAGCATTTCGGCATTATGGTGCGGGACGACGCGCAAGTGAATGAAGTCAGGGAAAAGATCACCCGGAATTACGGGCTGGATGTCCATCCGGATTTCCGGTGTGACTTTCGTGATCCGTGGGGCAATCGTATTCAGGTTGGAGATTTGCATGACGAATCATTGGTCTGGCTTCTTCCCTACCGGGAGGTACAAGACCTGGGAATCATCTTTTCGCCCCCATCCGGAGCGGGGGCAATCGATGCGGTCAAGAAAGGGTAGAATATGAACTTCAGCGCGCAATTCCCGAATGAACAATCTCAAGATGGGACGTACCAGCGGCAGGATGATGTGTTCCGCGATTGGGTGACCGATGATGGCAGCTCAGGGTATTCAGCGGAGGAAGGGCGTTATCATTTATACGTTTCATGGGCCTGTCCCTGGGCCCACCGAACGATTATTGTGCGTAAATTGAAGCATCTTGAATCGGTCATCGGGATGACGGTCGTAGACCCGATCCGGGATGATCGGGGATGGAGCTTTCGCGATGGGCTGGGACATACGACCGATCCCATTAATGGATTCCGTTTTTTGAGTGAAGCCTATACCAGGATGGATCCCGCCTATGCCTATGGAGGACGCGTGACGGTGCCGGTTCTGTGGGATTGTCAATCCGGTCGATTGGTGAGCAATTCCGACGATGACATCATGAGAATGTTCAACAGTGCATTCAATGCATTTACCGACAGCAAAGAAGATTTGTATCCAAGGGGATTGAGGGATGAGATTGATCAACTGAATGCCGACATTTATGACCGCATTAATAACGGGGTGTATCAGGCTGGATTTGCTACGTCTCAAGGAGCGTATGAAAAGGCCGTCAGTCGTTTGTTTGAGGCTCTTGATTCGCTGGAAAATCGATTGTCAGGCCGGCGATACCTCTTCGGGGATTGGATCGTGGAGACGGATTGGCGATTGTTTGTGACGTTGATCCGCTTTGACGCCGTCTATCACGGACACTTCAAATGTAATATTCGACGTATCATGGATTACCCAAATCTCTCTGGATATCTCAAGGACCTGTATCAGCAAGAAGGGATTGCCGACACTGTGAATTTTGATCATATCAAACGCCATTATTATATGACCCATGAGCATATTAACCCGACGCGTATTGTTCCCCTCGGTCCCTGCCAGGATTTTGCAGGTTCGCACGGACGGGATACTTTGAAGTAGAGCAAAGGGATATTGAGCTGCCGGGAGTAATCGGCCATACTAGAGACCCTTATGGCTGATCACTCTCCATCGGTTTCCAGCAATCCTGATCTGAGGTATCATTCCCTTCTGGAGGTTTCTGAGGCGATCGCCGCCCACCGGGATCTCACCAACCTGTTACAGGAATTGGCCCAGCGACTACCTCGTATCGTCCCATTTAATTTCATTGGTCTGGCTCTCTATCAGCCAGACCGCGACACCATCCAGGACTATATCATTCAGGCCAATATTCCTGCGGATATTCAAGGCGGGAAAGAATGGGCCTTGGATGCTCATCCAAGTGGCTGGGTTTGGCAAGCCCAGCAGCCGTTGATTATTTCTGACCTGACTCAAGACTCCCGGTTTCCAACGGTGCTCCCGTTAATGCTTGAAGACGGAGTGCAATCTTTATGTACTGTCCCGCTGACCACCGCATTACGCCGTCTGGGATCACTCGACTTCGCGAGCGTTGAAAAGGGGACCTATCAAGATTCTGAATTGACGTTTCTTCTTCAGGTCGCCAAGCAGGTGGCGGTTGCGGTTGACAATGTCTTGCATCAGGAGGAATTGGGCCGCGAGCGGGATCGCCTGCAAGTGTTATTGGAGGTCAACAACGCGGTCGTCTCGAAACGGGAATTAGGCGCGTTGTTTGCGACCATGGTCTCCTCCTTGCGTCGGGTGGTCCTGCATGAAGCCACCAGCCTGTATCTCTATGATTCCGACGCGAAGAACTTTCATCGACATGTGCTGGATTTTCCGTCCGGTAAAGGCTTGTTGGGGGGAAGTCATTCGATTGCCCTCGATGACACGCCTGCCGGGGAAGCGTTTCGATCTCGGAAAACGGTCTGTTGGCAGAAAGCCGACCTGCAACAATTCCATTCCGATACAGCCGGGCAGTTGCTCGCCGAGGGCGTGCAATCTGGTTGCTGTGCCCCTCTCATGCTGCCCGGTCGTGTGTTAGGCACGTTAAATCTTGGCAGCCTTCGTCCATCGGTCTTTTCCTGTGCCGATGCCGATCTTCTCACGCAAGTGGCCGGGCAGATGGCCATCGCGCTTGATAATGCCCTCGCC
>JBFJON010000182.1:0-4605 GCA_041617575.1 Nitrospirales bacterium
CAGCGGCTAATCGTGTAAATAATCGTTGAGGAGTCGAACCACCCGAAAGGGCGACCGAATAGATTTTGTTACTATCTGGCTGGAAGGTCAAAGACTGTAGGACGAATTTAGCTGCTGCTTCAAAGAGATCTTCCGGCGTCGGACACACTAGTATTCGGCGTGGCACAATGACATCCTTGTCAAGCAGGGAAAAAACTGGATAGAAATCACAGCGTCATAAAAGAGCGACAGGTCTATGGATTAGCCCAATTTCCAGTGTGTACTCTGGTGACCCCAATTTGTATGCACTAACAATCTTTATATTGGTAGTCGTCAAGCTTTTGGTCTTTATCAAAATCTAAAATAATCTCGCATTGATTCGGAGAGAAATTAAAAAAGGGGAAGCTGGTTCCTCCACCAGCAATACGAGAATAGATCCAACTTTCTCCGCCAAAAAACCGTGAAGATTTGGCACTAGGCTTTCCCCAGTTTTCTTCAAACCATGCCTGATCTTTCCCTTCGAATTTTGCCGGGTCGAGGGACGCCTCCAAATACGGATTGCCTCCACAACCATTACATAACAACCCCAACATACCCACCACTGCATATAGTCGAATCACATCCGCCTCCTTTTGGCAAGATCTACCGGCCATGACACAAACACGAGCCTCCCAAAAATTCTAGCCCTCGTTGTTCGATCAGTCAAACACTGAGATCACTTCTCAAAGAAACCATACCTAATTGTCCAAGATCACGTCGTTGATTACAATAAGCCCAACTTTTACTTTACGTAAATGCTCCCACACAAAAGGAGACCGTCATGAAGCTTTATTTAGATACCGGTAATGTTAACGAAATTCGTGAAGCTGCGAGCTATGGACTGGTAGATGGTATCACAACGAATCCTACTCTCGTCTCGAAAGAAGGCCGGGAGTTTAAAGATCTGCTCTTGGAAATCTGTCAAATTGTCGACGGCCCTATTAGTGCAGAGGTCGTGAGTGTCGAAGCCGAATTCATGGTAAAAGAAGGACGCGAACTGGCCAAGATTCACCAGAATATCGTCGTGAAAGTCCCACTCATTCCTGAAGGGCTCAAGGCCACAAAGCAAATGGCTAGTGAAGGCATCCGGGTCAACGTGACCCTCTGTTTTTCTCCGACCCAAGCCCTCTTGGCGGCCAAAGCTGGCGCATGGTGTGTCTCGCCCTTTATTGGTCGATTGGATGATGTCAGTTCGGACGGCATGAAACTCATTGAACAAATTTTGACCATTTATGAAAATTATGAGTATCCCACCCAAGTTCTCGTTGCCAGCGTGCGTCATCCGCAGCATGTGGTCGAAGCCGCTCTCCTCGGGGGACATATTTGCACCATGCCTTTTAGCGTCTTTCAACAACTCGTGAAACATCCGCTGACAGACATCGGCCTTAAAAAGTTTCTTGCTGATTGGGAGGCAAGAAAGGATTCCAAGAAATAACCTGGGGAAAAACCCCCAATAAATCTGGCTATCACTACTCAACAAGCTTCTTCGCTCGGCTAAAGACTCGATGGAACATGGGACGCGTCAACGTACCGGTAAAGGTATTTTGCTGACTTGGATGATACGATCCTAAAAGGGTGACCTGCCAGGGCAAGAGATATTCAGCCCCATGTGAAAATTTCGGGCGTGGAGAAGGAATCGGCTGCCCTGCCATCTGGCAGCTTCGAAGATATTCATCAAACGCAATTTTCCCGAGCGCCACAACCACCTGTATGTTCCGTAACAACCGAAATTCTTCTAGAATAAACGGGCGGCAGGTTTCGAATTCCTCTTTTGTCGGTTTATTGGCCGGTGGAGCACACCGCACGGCAGCCGCTACATAACAGTTGCAAAGAGAAAGGCCATCCTCTCGATGGACAGATTCCGGCTGATTAGCAAAACCAAAGGCATGCAAGGCTTCATACAACCAATCCCCGCTTCGATCTCCAGTAAATACCCGTCCAGTGCGATTTCCCCCGTGCGCAGCAGGGGCCAAACCTAGCACATACAATCGGGCTTTGGGATCACCAAACCCAGGGATCGGACGGCCCCAATAGTCCCAATCCTTGAAACGCTTGACTTTCTCTTTGGCAACTTCACGACGATAGATCGTTAGCCGGGGGCAGAGGCGGCAATCCGAAATGGTGTGTTGTAAAATGGTAAGCGCGCGCATCACCGGCGATGATACCATAGCGAAAACATATTCAGCACAATTAAAGAGACGGGGAACTCCCATCAGGATAAGGCTGTATGCCTCCATCAAAAATCATCATTGATACCACAAAGCCAAGGTTCAAGCGAATCCTGAAGGCGCTCATTCAGGGTAGTCTGGAGGCCGCAGACTCCGGCGACGCGATGAAGCAATCGATCATCCGGAAAGACCATCAACTTTTTGTCGACACGGATCGATACGACCTCTCTAAATACCAAAAAGTTGTGTGCGTCGGAGCGGGGAAAGCCTCAGGGCACATGGCTCGAACACTCGAACAAATCCTGGGAGAACATTTAGAAGGTGGGCTGGTTATCGTCAAAGATGGGTATGGTGCACCTATTAAAAAAATTCGTCTTGTCGAAGCCAGCCACCCGCTCCCCGATGCTCGCGGCGTCTGCGCCACCAAACAGCTTCTCAAAATTGTAAAAACACTCACCAAACAAGATTTGCTGATCGTCTTACTTTCAGGGGGTGCTTCCAGTCTTCTCTGCGCTCCAGCTCTAGGCCTTACCCTGACGGATAAACGACGCACGACCAACATGCTCTTACGATGCGGTGCGTCCATTCATGAACTCAACACGGTGCGAAAACATCTGTCTGCAGTTAAAGGCGGACAACTAGCCCAAGCCACTTCTGCGAAAATATTGACCTTGATCATGTCTGATGTCTTGGGAGATGACTTGGCCACAATCGGTTCCGGCCCAACCGTGCCAGATCCAACGACCTTTCAAGAGGCCAAGACGATTCTGAAGCACTATCATATTTGGAGCAGGATTCCTGAGAGAGTTCGAAATCATCTGGATCTAGGCATACGAGGCCACATCGCAGAAACCTGGAAAAGCAGAACGCGGCATTCTTCATGTTCTCGCTCAATGATCCTGGCCAATATTCAAACAGCCATTGCCGGCTTGGCCAAAGAAACCAAGCGATTAGGCCTCCGCGCGTATATTCTAGAAGCTCCATTGAAAGGCGAGGCCAAAGACCTTGGAACGATTCTGGGGGCGATGGCCAAAGATATTCGTGACTTCGGGAATCCGGTCCGCCCTCCGGCCTGTCTGATTGCGGGCGGAGAACCTACCGTGACGGTCACTGGCAAAAGGAAAGGCGGCAGAGCGCAGGAATGCGTGTTAGCAGCCGCTCAAAAACTGGCTGGACTCCTCAACGTCGTTGTGGCAGGGTTCGGAACCGACGGCACAGATGGCCCGACGGAAGTTGCTGGGGCCATGGTAGATGGGAAAACCGTTCAACGAGCCAAGAAAAAAGGTATTTCGATTGATAACATGCTGAAGGAACATGACAGCTACACGTTCTTTAACCAAGTCGGCGGCCATATCATCACCGGCCCAACACACACCAACGTGAACGATATCTATTTGATCCTGGCATTATAGTTTGTTATGGAAAGAAATCCTTTTCGTCATTCCTGAAAGTTTTTGGCAGGAATCTATCCTTTATTAAATCCGAGCATAAGGAGAGGGACTCATTGAACGACGCGCAAAAGATGGTTCAAGAATTTCATGAACAATTTGATATTCATATTGCCGCAACACCCTCCGTGCCCGATGACGCCACTCAAATCCTTAGGAATCGTCTCATTAAGGAAGAATTCGAGGAATTCCAAGAAGCCATGCAGAGCAAAGACTTGTCTGCTATGGCCAAAGAACTAGCAGACTTACTGTACGTCGTCTATGGCACTGCAGTCTCACTTGGCATTGACATGGAACCGATTTTCAAGGAAGTGCATCGCTCCAATATGAGCAAAGTGGGCGGCTACAAACGAGAAGACGGCAAATGGGTCAAACCCCCAACCTATTCTCCAGCATCTCTTGATGCCATCATTAGCACGCAAAAGGTATCTCCAAAGACGTGCTAAAGTAACCTGTCCCTGAAATCCTTCGTCTCTAGAGACGACCTATGGCTATTTTCGCCCCATTATTCGACGCATTAAATAAGTCCAACATTCGGTATGTGGTGGTTGGCGGCCTCGCTACTGTCTTACACGGTTATGTTCGGTTAACCGTGGACATAGACCTTGCGGTTGATCTAACACCAAATGAGGCAAAAAAAGCCATTTCAACATTGACGCAACTCGGGTTGGTGCCGCAATTGCCTCTCAATCCCTCTGACTTTGCGAATCCCCAAACCCGCCAAATCTGGAATAGAGAAAAGAATATGCAAGTGTTTTCGATGGTGGATCCCCGACATCCTCTTCGGATTGTGGATCTTTTTGTGGAGAACCCTATTCCCTTTGAAGACCTTTGGAACCGCTCAAGAACCGTTCAAGTGGATACGGCCTCAATTAGAATTGCATCGCTCGTTGATCTCATTCATATGAAACAATTAGCTGGACGTCCCCAAGACCTGATTGACATTGAACAGTTAGAGCAGATTCAGAAGC
>JBFJON010000183.1:0-4603 GCA_041617575.1 Nitrospirales bacterium
CTTGTTCGAAGTGACCTTATACTGGCAGACCTTCCTGCTTTACTTCTATTTGGTCCATCAGATCCGCAGCCGCAAAGATGTTCTGTTCGTGGTTACGATGCTCTTCGTGGGGCTGCTTGTCCAGGGCCTGATCATGACCACGTTGTCGATTGTGGGCGGGAGCATCAAGATCCCTTTCATTTCCACCCGGGTCGATGAAGGCGGTCGAGTAGGGGGCACGGTTGGGTCTCCCAATACCGCGGCGAGTTACTTGACGCTACTGCTGGCGCCGGCTCTGGCGCTGTTTCTGACGCGGGTTCGCCCGGGGCTTCGGTTCTTGGCCGGCCTGGCGTGTGTTTTCGGGGCCATCGCCTTGATCTTTATTCCTCGTCAAGAGGAACTGCTGGTACGGATGACTGCGGCGGTTTCTGCCGGCACTAGTCTATTGGTTTCGTTTTATATGTTCCTTGCCTACGACACCACGAAAGGCGGGTTCCAATTTGTCCAACGGTTTGCCTGGTCGGAGGAACTCGGCATTGCTTTTTATGTCGGGGTCGACGGCATTGGAGGGCCACTCGTCTTTGCTTCGGCTATTTTGTTGTTTGCAGGAATTTTCGTCTCCTGGCATATCAATGACCGGACAAAGGAATTTTATATCTTCCTCCTGATCCTCGCTGCCGCGACGATTGGGGTCTTTATGTCCCTTGATCTGTTCTTCCTGTATTTCTTTTACGAAATGTCGGTGCTGCCCATGTACTTATTGTTGGGCGTGTGGGGAAGCCATACCAAAGGCTACCTCTCCATGACCGATCCCGAAGGACGGAAACTTCGGGATTCCGTCGGATTCATCTTTAATTTCGCTTCCAATAGCAAAGAATACGCAGCCATGAAGCTGACACTCTTTTTGTCAGCCGGGGCCGTGGTGGCATTGATGGGCATTCTACTCATTTACCATATGTCTGGATTGCATACATTTGACATTTTAGTCCTCCGTGAACAAGCCAAATTCTCCGATACGCTGGCCACCATTATTTGGCTCCTCATTTTTTTTGGCTTCGCGTCTATTGCCCCAATTTGGCCCTTGCATTCCTGGTCCCCCGTCGGCCACGCCGCCGCACCTGCGGCCACAAGCATGTTGCACGCAGGGGTGCTCATGAAGTTGGGGCATTTCTCGATTATTCGCGTGGCGTATGAGATTTTTCCTGAGACCACGAGAGAGCTCATACCTATCGCGGCAGTTCTTTGCGTCTTCAGTATCATTTATGGAGGGCTGGTCTCGTATTTTGCTAAAGACACCAAATACGTCATTGGATATTCCAGTTCCAGCCACATGGGGTATATTTTCCTTGGCATGGCCGCTCTGGACTATATCAGTCTGACTGGGGCTGTGATCTATATGTTTGCCCATGCCTTGGCCACAGGCATGCTGTTTGCTATGGCTGGGTGGGTCTATGACCAAACCCACTCGCGCGACATCCCGTCCCTTGGCGGATTAGTTGAACCCATGCCATTTATTGCCGGGGCATTTCTTGTTGCCTGTATGGCGTCAATCGGTATGCCCGGTACCATCAATTTCATTGCTGAAATTATGATTATTGTAGGCAGTTGGGAAAAATATCCCTTTCAAGTGATCGTCGCGATTTTGGGGATTGTCTTGACGATGGCCTATTTATTCAAAATGATGCGAGGCCTGTTTTACGGGAAATTGGACCCGGAATTTGCTCATGCGGCTGATGCTAAGCATTGGGTGGATCGGATGCCACTCCTTCTTCTGATCGCCTGTAGCATCATTTTAGGCATTTTCCCCGGGCATTTTTACGATGTCGTGCAATCAACAGTTGAACCCATGTTAGATCGAATCAACCAAGTCGTGCCATTAGTCACCCAGAATACGCAGGGCTTATTTCCGTAAAATATTTTAGATCTCCTCCCCTCTGTATGCAATGGTCGCGCCCTACGGGACGCAGCAAACAAGGATGAGGGTGGGGTAGAAACTCCAATCAAAAATTAACACGATGATGACCTTTGATCTCTCATTATCCGCCTCGGATCTCCTCTTATTGCTTCCGGAGATTTTTCTTACAATCTGGGTGTGCGTCATCCTTGCACTGGATTTTTCCCTTAAGCGTATTACGCATCAACAACTGGCCCATTTGAGTATCGCGGGCTTAGGCATCACCGCCCTCATGCTATTAGTCTTTGACCAAAACGGCACAACCGGAGCCCTCTTTAAAAATATGTACGTGCTGGATCATTTGGCGATCTTCTTCAAGATCATCATCGTGGGAGCCACCGCTCTCGTCCTCTTCATTTCCATTGATTATGTGCATGAATTCCGATTCTTTAAGGGTGAATATTATTTTATGGTCCTCATGTCGGCCATCGGTATGATGTTCATGGCTTCTTCGAACGATCTGTTATCCGTCTTCGTCACATTAGAATTTTCCACATTCGGGTTCTACGTCTTAGTGGCCTATCTCCGAGACGATCAACGGTCGTCAGAAGCAGGATTGAAATTCTTCATCTTGGGGGTTTTCGCCGCTGGCCTCCTAGCCTATGGCATTAGCTTGGTCTATGGAGAGGCCGGAACTTTAGTATTTTCAGAAATGGCTGGGACACCAGGCAGCTACGGACTGGCCATTGGGTTCATTCTGATTTTTGCTGCGCTTGGATTCAAAATCGGCGCGGTGCCCTTCCATGCGTGGATTCCAGATACCTATCAAGGTGCCCCCACTCCAGTCACAGCCTTTTTGTCCATTGCACCAAAAGTCGCAGCCATAGCCATTTTGATCCGTATGTTTTTTGTTGCGTTGGTTTCATTCAAGCCAATGTGGGTCCTGCTCTTCGTGGTGGCCTCTATCTTTTCAATGACCTACGGCAACATCGTGGCCATTGCCCAGAAGAACATCAAGCGACTGTTGGCCTATTCGGGCATCGCACAAATCGGGAATATCATGATTGGGTTAGCGGCAGGTACCAAACAAGGCAGCGACGCCATCATGTTTTACCTACTGACCTATATGTTCGCGAATTTAGGAGCTTTTGCTGTGGTCATTGCCGTCAGTCAGGTGATCAAGAGTGACGAGATTGAAGATTACAACGGTTTGAATAGACGCTCACCTTTCTTGGCTGCCGCCATGCTACTCTTTTTGTTGTCACTAGCAGGAGTCCCGCCCTTGGCTGGCTTTATTGGCAAAATTTATTTATTCATCGCAGCCATGAACCAAGAGCTGTATACCCTTCTCATTGTCGGGCTCATTAATATCGTCATCTCCATGTATTACTATCTGATCGTGGTCAAAAAAATGTATATCAACGAACCCACCGACCCATCACCCATCACCGCCTCAATGCCAATTAAAGTCGCCGTCTACTCTGGCATTGCGGGCACCATTCTTTTAGGTATCTACCCCGGACCCTTCATCGACTGGGCCGTCAACGCCTCCCTCATGTTCTCCAACATCGTTGGCCATACCGCTTCACTGCCTATTCTCCCGGGTGGATAACCTCTTATCTTTCGGCAAAATACAGAACTCTCCCGCAAGCGGGCTGTGCCCCCAAGCTCATATCTGATCGGAATGAGAATTGAGAGAATGGGTGCCGGAAGGCGTAAAGAATACTACATTCGCCAGTAGACGAGTACTTCGAGGGGATTAATGCCCTGAAGTTGCCAGACCGCTCCGCTAACAACAGAAATGGCAATCAAGATAAAAACCAGCAGCCCCAGAAGGATAGACTTTTTTCTGCTTCGTGGATAGCGACGCGAGACGACATCCCTGTCAATTTTTGTAGGAAAGGAAGAATCTTGCCAAAGCTGAGACTGTCTCCGTGGAGATGCCGAGACCTTTTTCCTCTTGACCTGATTGGGAATAGGCCTCAATGGTCTTCCCACGCTATGGCCCCCATTGTTGCCAGGCACAGCCTTCGGCTGCGGGGCCGGCTCCAGGAGTCTTTCCACGCTCTGGCCCATGTTGCTGCCAGGTACAGCCTCCGGCTGCGGGACCGGCTCCAGGACTCTTTCCACGCTCCGGCCCGTGTTGCTGCCAGGCACAGCCTTCGGCTGCGGGACCGGCTCCAGGACTCTTTCCACGCTCTGGCCCGTGTTGCTGCCAGGGACGACAGCCTCCTGATCAGTCACCACCTCTTTCTCCTTGCGCCCCTTCCTAATATATGGATTCCCGCAATGTGTGCATAACCAGGTTTCATTCACAGAATTACTATTTGTCGGGAGGGATCTCTTTTCCCCTATTAAGACTACCCCGCAATGAGGACATGTTTGGGCCTTTTTTGAAACCGCACATCCACAATCAGGGCAGGCATAAAGTTTTGTTCCCAACTGACCACCCACTGCACTAGCCTGCTTTCCAGGGAAAGGAAAGCCACATTGCGGACAAGCGAGGGCATGGATTGAAACTTCTTTTTGACATTCCGGACAAGATACTAAGGCCATGGTATTGAATTCCATTCCGTTGCTAACAATTAACTTACCGTAAAAGCATATCTCTTCGCCATAAACTTAAGCAAAGTCGATACCTTAATAGTTGAATTAAAAATACCCATAGATTCAACATTTCTTAGGTATATCATCGCAGAAATCTGCTTTTGACTGCATGCTCTTTCCTTC
>JBFJON010000184.1:0-4596 GCA_041617575.1 Nitrospirales bacterium
AGAGCCGAAGGCCCAGCAATTATTCGAGCCACCGAGGTTCTGGGTTTTTCGCGATGACTAGGGGAATTCCAGGAGGTGCATATTAGTGGGTGTGGGACTAACAACTGACCAATTAAAATGTTTACAGGAAACGGCGGTAAAAGCGGCACAGGCTGCGGCGGTGCCGATTCAAGCTTATTTTGGTGGCCGGGCTCTTGATGTCCAGCACAAGGGGGACGGGTCACCGGTCACGTTGGCGGATAAGGAGGCCGAAGCTCTGATTCGGCAACTCCTCTCGGAGTCCGTTCTAGGCCCCTTGGATATTTTGGGAGAGGAAGAAGGCCTCAAAGGAACAGGCACTCGGTGGCGTTGGATTGTCGATCCCATCGATGGGACCCGCTCCTTCATTCATGGAATTCCGCTATTCGGGACGATCATTGCGTTGTTGGATACACAAGAGAATCTTCCCCTCGTGGGAGTGATTCATCTTCCCATACTTGGCCTGACTTATGCCGCCGCTAAGGGGTTGGGTGCAACATGTCAGGGAACTCGAATGGATTTGTCGAGCAGTCGTTCACTGGATGAGGTCATGATTGGAGTGGGGGATATTGCACAGTTTGCAAGCGCCAACCGCCTGTCGGATTATCGTCGGTTGCAAGACTTGTCTGGATATGTGCGTGGATACACAGATTGTTTCGGGCATGGATTGGTCATAAGTGGGTCTCTAGGTGCCATGATGGATCCAGCCTTAAATCCCTGGGACATTCTCGCTACGCAAGTCCTGATTGAGGAAGCGAAAGGGGTGATCCTACAGTCTCCCTCATCTGTGCCTGGCAAAGTTGATGCGCTTTTTGGAAACCGGAATGTGGTGGAGCATCTGGCCCGTGAACTTTCGTTCTCCTAAATGTTGGCAGCTTGAGCATGAGTTACCATAGAAAACACGTTCACACCTTCAGGTGTTTAAAACACACAATGTTTACCTGAGAAGGTTTTTTCACTATGCAAAGACTGGCCGTCATTGATATTGGTACCAACTCCATTCATATGTTGTTGGCGGAAATCGGAAAAAACTTATCTTATAAAATTGTGGATCGAATCAAGGAAATGGCCAGGCTTGGCGATGGCACGTTTACCTCCCATCGGCTTTCCCAAGAGGCCATGGATCGTGGGTTGGCGGTCCTGAATCGGTTTTCCCTCTTAGCGAAAAATAAAGGATTTGACACCATTCTTTCTGTGGCGACGAGTGCGGTTCGAGAATCTACGAATGGTGGAGATTTTATCAAGCTGGTTCGCAAAGAACTGGGGTTGAGGGTTCGAGTGATTACCGGAGAGGAAGAGGCCCGGCTCATTTATTTAGGCGTACGGCACAGTATGGATTTGTCGGATTCCCCAGCGATGATCGTGGATATTGGGGGTGGGTCTGTAGAACTGATGGCCTGTACTCCGAAGCGGTTAAAGTTTGTGAGAAGCCTCAAGCTGGGAGCGATTCGGTTAAAGGATCAGTATCTCAAGACAGATCCTCCTGATAATAAATTGGTTCAACGATTGGAACAGGTTGTTGTGGAGTCCATCAAAAAATCGTTGCGAAAGAAGAAAAGTCTTTTGCTGAAATCACTGGTGGCTACCTCAGGCATGGCGGGGAATCTGGCTGAAATCATTCATCTGGCGCGAACGGGCCGGGTCCTCTCGCAAATTGATATGGCCATGATTAATCTGAAGGAAATCAAGGAAGTGGAGCAACTCCTGCGCACCAACGACACAGAAGGCCGTTTAAAGATTACAGGACTGGACCCTCGGCGTGTGGATACCTTGTACCCTGGCGTCCTGGTGCTCCGGGTATTGATGGAATGTCTTGGGGCGGAGCAGGTTCGAGTCAGCGATAAGGCGCTTCGAGAAGGTGTGATCTTTGATTTTATTCAGCAGCATCATGAAGGCTTAAAGGCAGAGCAGGACATTCCTAGTGTACGTCGGCGGCAAGTCTTGTTGCTGGCCCGTCGCTATCAATATCCGAAAGTGCATTCCCATCATACGGCCAAATTGGCTCTCAGTCTGTTTGATCAGACCAAGTCCATTCATGGAATGGGCGAGGTTGAACGGGAATGGTTGGAATATGCAGCCCTGCTTCATGACATCGGACACCATATACAGGAAAATCAACATCATAAACATACCTATTACTTGATTACGCATGCTGACTTGCCTGGTTTTTCGTCAGATGAAATTGGAATCTTGGCGAATGTCGCGCGTTATCATCGGCGAGGCTTGCCAAAGATTGGGCACCAAGGTTTTAAATTGCTCAATGTCGGCCAGCGAAAGTCGGTGTTAGGTTTGAGCGCGATTCTTCGGATTGCGGATGGGTTAGACCGAACGCATTTTTCCGTGGTGAAAGCGGTTAAGGTCCGGCTGGGGAAGCACCTTCGGCTTGAAGTGGCGTTTCGGTATGATCCCGAACTAGAACTGTGGACCACGGAACGAAGAAAAAGGCTTTTTGAAAAAATATTCCATTGTTCCGTCGAATTACAGCCTGCCGCGGTCACCGCTAAAGGGGCTGCTTAGATATTGTAAGCGATTTTAAAACGCCTATAGAAATCGTCTTACCGTTTATGGAATACTCCTTCCTATAATCTCATCTACTAAGGAGAGAATGTGTGGGAACTTGAGTGCTCACGCGTTCCTTTTGGATTGTAGGTTTGCCTTCTCACGTACCCCCAATTACCACAACATTTGAATGTCAGTTGATCCTGGTCTATTCCTGGAGGAACGGTCCACGGATTTAAGGTTTTCAATCGTATGGATTTGCTTCCCTTCATCATTCCGTTTTAAGGAGACAGTGTATGTGGAGTTTAATGCCTCGAGAAAAAGGGTTTTTTGATTTATTTGAACTGGCCTCCGAAAATGTGGTGGAAGCGGGGCAATGTCTCAAAAACTTGATGAACAATTTTGAGGAACCGGAAAAGCAAATCCAACATATCAAAGACCTGGAACATAAGGGGGATGGGCTGACCCATGACCTGGTTCTCAAATTGAACAAAACGTTTATTACTCCCTTGGACCGTGAGGACATTCATGCTCTGGCCAGTTCGTTAGACGATATCCTGGATGAAATCGATGCAGTGGCGATATTGTTTAGGGTGTTTAAAATTGATCGTCCGACCCCGACCGCCTGCAAGTTATCTGAAATCCTTCATGAATCGGCAAAAGAAGTTGGGAAAGGTATTAGCCTGCTTCTCGAAAAAAATTGGGACATCAAAGATTGTGCGATCCGGGTGAATAGTCTGGAAAATGAAGCCGATGAGGTGAGCCGCGAAGCCATCTCCAGGTTGTTTGAAGAAGAACCGGATCCCAAGATGGTGATGAAGTGGAAGGAGATTTACGAAAATTTTGAGATGGGAACAGATTGCTGTGAGGATGCGGTCAATGTCCTTGAACGAATAGCTTTGAAGCATGGCTAAGAGATTCAAGATTCCACAGTTTTGATAAACCTGCGTGACCTTCCGTTAGTACGATCCTTTCTAACCATCCGTGGCTGATTTTAGTATCTTATTATTTTTGGTTATTGGGCTGGCCCTTCTGTTTGATTTTTCAAACGGCTGGCATGATAGTGCCAACGCTATTGCCACGGTTGTCTCAACCCGTGTACTCAGTCCCCTTACGGCAGTCGTGTTTGCTGGAGTACTGAACGTCGCCGGGGCATTTATGTCGACTGCCGTCGCCAAAATGGTGGGCAAAGGGATTATTGATCCCAGTGCTGTCAATGATGTGGTGATTATCTCCGCATTAGGGGGTGCCATTATCTGGAACTTCATTACCCTGAATATGGGTTTGCCTTCTAGTTCTTCGCACGCCTTGATTGGCGGGATGGTGGGCTCGGGTTTCATTCATGGCGGTCTGGGTGTCCTACAGGTCGCTGGGTTGTTGAAAGTGTTGAAGGCGATGGTGTTCTCCCCATTCTTTGGATTTTTGATCGCGTTTGTCCTGATGGCTGTGTTGAGCTGGATGTTTTTTCGAACCCGGCGGGGTGTGGCCATGGTCTTGTTTCGCCGTTTTCAACTGGTATCCGCTGGGTTTATGGCACTCAGCCATGGCGCGAATGATGCACAAAAGGCCATGGGGATTATTACCTTAGCGTTACTGTCGGCTGGACATATTCCCTCGGCAGAAGTGCCGCAATGGGTCATCATTTCGTGTGCTCTGGCGATGGGCTTGGGAACGGCTCTTGGGGGTTGGAAAATTATACGAACCTTGGGGATGGGAATCGCCAAGCTGGAACCTGTCCATGGGTTTGCGGCTGAAACGGGGGCAGCGGTGGTGCTGATGGCCACTGCTCACATTGGACTTCCCGTCAGTACGACCCATACCATCACCTCCGCAGTCATGGGCGTGGGTGCGGTCAATCGTCTTTCAGCCGTTCGCTGGGGGGTCACTCGTCGAATCGTTTATGCCTGGCTGTGTACTCTCCCTGGATCAGCTCTTCTGGCCATTGGGTTATATCTTCTGTTATCTGCCATCCTGTAGTTCCTGCCGAATTCGCTGGATTTCTGCTGTTTGCCTTTAAACGATCATCATGATCCGCCCGACCCCTCATAAGAGGGATAGTGTCTCTTCGCATTACTCCAT
>JBFJON010000185.1:0-4571 GCA_041617575.1 Nitrospirales bacterium
CTGGAATCAATCCCAAAACGGTTGCCTTTGCAAATAGCGCACTTCACCTCTTCTAATCGCTTTTCAACCTCTTTAATACTTAATTGTACCATCCGTTTCGACCAATTTTTCTAACAAATTCGCTTTGTCTCAGCAGTATAGGCCCCTTGGGGGATTCCCGCAACCAAAGCCCGCCTTAGGCTTAGAAAACATAGAGGACAAGTTGGGGGAAAAACCTTTGTGCTCATTCCACTTGTGTTTGGCCCTCCCCAAGCCGACAAGACATCTATCATGATCAGCTATATTGACCATCATCTCTATATCGGAGAACAGATGGATGCCGAATCGCCGCCTTCATTTATTACCGCTGTTTTCTGGACAGCACTGGATCCCCGAATTTCCCAGCCGTCCAACATCATTTTTGCCAGATTGCCCCTCAAAGAATATACCGAGCCCGACCTAATCGACCTGGAAATGGGCGTCCTATGGCTGGCCCGTCATCTACCAAAACACCACATTCTTGTTGCCTGCCGAGTGGGCTTCGGCCGCTCTCCTTCCATCATCATCGCCTATCTCTGTTGCAAGCACGGTCTTTCGTTTGAAGAAGCCCAGGACCTCGTCACCCAGAAACGTCCCGGAACGACACCCTTACCCCATTTAGCCTCCTTAATCGAACAATTAAAAACGAAAACTTCGGCTCTTAGCTCACCGACCCGCTAAGACTTTTTTGGTTCTGCCGGTCATTTTTCCTCCAATCATAGAGACCTGGTTGTCTGGCCCCTCTCATGAGCAACGAAAAGGGCATTTCCTGATTTGACCAAGAATCTGCTACAACTCAAGCATAGTCACCCAAAAGACCTGGCAGCCTTCGCGATGAATCAAACAGATTCCTTATCCACTCCGCTTCTCCCAAACTAGTCTTCATGCCCGAGCTCCCAGAAGTCGAAGTTGTCCTCCAACACCTCAAGGCTCAGATTATTGGGGCAACGATTAAAACATTCGCCATTCATCGTTCAGATATCGTCCGCACGGGGCATGACCTCATCCCGTGGTTTCATCAGGCGACGATTAGCAAAGTACATCGAATGGGAAAATGTGTGGTCTTGACTTGTCAACGCTCTCAGGAAACCCGGTATCTCCTGTCGGAATTAGGCATGACGGGGCTCTGGTTTTTTACTGCAACCTTGGCTTCCTCCCCTCAACACATCCATTGCCATATCACGTTGTCCGGCGGGAAAGTCAGGGAACTTCATTATTGGAATCCTCGACGATTTGGTCGACTCTGGCTGTTAGAGCCATCAGGGTTGGAATCCTTTATTCAGCGTCGATTCGGACCTGATGCCTTGGACATCGAAGAAGTACCATTTTGCCAACTTATACAAAAAACTCGAGGCCAATTGAAACCGTTGTTGCTCAATCAACATCGCCTGGCAGGAATTGGCAATATATATGCGAATGAAATTCTGTTTCGCGCCAATATCCACCCCTATGCCCAAGGGCAGCAACTCCGACTAATCTCCTGCCAACGACTTCACCAGGCAATGCAGGAAGTATGGCGCGAAGCGATCGCAGCCGGGGGGTCTTCTATTCGAGACTTCCGCGCTCCCGATGGCTCTCAGGGGCACTTTCAGGAGGCACACCAGGTCTATCAAAAGGACGGTAGGCCTTGCCCACATGGCTGCTCAAACTTCATTAAACGTTTACAAAAAGAACGCAGTTCATTCTTCTGTCCATCTTGTCAAAAGAAACGCTGAATATGGCGGACACTTCCTTGAGGCATGTTCAGGCCTTTGTTAGAATAAAGTTCGATTATCAACATTGAGTTCCTCAAAATGATTTCAGGAAGGTGATCCACGTCTTCTGTGCGAAAAATTAAACTACGAGAAGGGGTTGATTTAGCGAATCTATTCGGTCCACAGGATCTGCATCTGAAAATGATTGAAGGGGAACTTCAGATCCAAATGGCCGCACGTGGAGATGAAATCACATTGGACGGTCAACCAGAATCCGTCCAACGAGCCGAACATATTTTACATGAATTAGCCGATTGGACCCGGACCCACCACGAATTAAAACCAGAAGACATTTCGCGAGCTATCCTAGCCACAGAAGAAAAACATAACGTTCCCCTCAAACCCTATACAATTGCAACGAATACACTTTCCACCACAAAGGGAACAGTCAATCCAAAGACACCGACACAACAAGTCTACCTTCAAGCCATCAAGCAATCCGATCTGGTCATTGCCATTGGACCTGCCGGAACCGGAAAAACCTATTTGGCCATGGCGATGGCATTGGCCGCACTGAATCACAAACAGGTCAGCCGCATTATTTTGGCGCGTCCCGCGGTTGAAGCCGGTGAGCATCTGGGCTTTCTCCCTGGCGACTTGTTTGCCAAAGTCCATCCTTACTTGAGGCCCTTGTACGATGCCCTCTACACCATGATGGATATTGAACGCGCAAATCACGCTATTGGACGGGGGGATATTGAGATTGCGCCACTGGCTTTTATGCGTGGACGAACATTGGATGACGCATTTGTGATTCTGGATGAAGCACAAAACGCCACCGCCGAACAAATGAAAATGTTTCTCACTCGTCTTGGGATGAATTCGAAAGCCATCGTCACCGGAGATATCACCCAAATCGATCTACCGGGTTCACAAAAATCCGGGTTGACGCAGATTGCGGAAATTCTTGTGAAGATTGAAGGTATTCAATTCGTATATTTTTCCGAACAGGATGTAGTCCGCCATAGATTGGTCAAAGACATTATCAAAGCCTATGATCGGTTTGAACAAGACTCGGGATCTAATACAAATGGCCAAGGACCGACGGTCTAATGCCGCATGGCCATTTGGTTTCGCACACATCTTCGGCGTCTTTCCGTCCGCACCAACACAATTCGATGCGTCGCGCAGTCAGTATTAGTACAAGCCGGGTATCCTAACGCACAGTTGAGCCTCTCATTGGTCGGCAAAACACGCATGCGCAGTTTAAACAGGAGATATCGTGGACGGGATTATCCCACCGATGTTCTGGCGTTCCCAATGGGAAATCCGGCAAAACAGACAGAAGTCTTTCTGGGAGATGTGGTTATATGCTTGCCCATCGCCATTAGACAAGCATCTAGGTTCGGAAACAGCGCCGACCAAGAAATCCTTCGATTGTTGATTCATGGGACGCTTCATCTTTTAGGCTATGACCACGAACAATCAAAACGGGAAGCCATGCGGATGCAACGAAAAGAACGCACGATCGTCCAAAAACTCTCTCCCATCCCTCGACTTCTTATCTAAATCGACAATCTCACCACCTTCACACATTTTCCTTTTGTACACATCATGAGCTGGCTTCAACGTCTTCAAGGTGGGTTAGCGAAAACGCGCCAAAGCGTACAAAGTTCATTGCGCCGCTTGGTCGGGGTGCAGCTTGATCCAGCCGTCATAGAAGATGTCGAAGCGAGTCTCCTTCAAGCCGATGTGGGCGTACGTACCGTTCAACGGTTTCTTGACGAAATCAACTCGCAAACCGGGCCATTTAAAACTCGTGATCCCATTGAGGTCCTTCGCACCCTTCTCCTCGATATTCTTCGAAAAGGAGAAATGGAGCCATTGGAAGAGATCATTCGTCGAGGGCCAAAACCGTTTGTGCTTTTAACCATCGGCATTAATGGCGTAGGAAAAACGACGACCATCGCCAAACTCGGGCATCGCTTTAATGAGCATGGCTTAAAGACCCTCTTTGTGGCAGGTGATACATTTCGAGCGGCTGCCATTGAACAATTAGATATTTGGGGAAAGCGCACAGGCATCGACGTAATCAAGCAAAAACAAGGGGCTGATCCGGCTGCTGTCGTGTTTGATGGCATCGTCGCCGCCAAAGCGCGAAACATGGATGTGGTACTCATCGATACCGCCGGACGGCTACACACCAAAGTCAATTTGATGGATGAATTAAAGAAAATCCACAGAATCATTGGACGTGAGATGCCTGGCGCACCCCACGAAACCTTGCTTGTTTTGGATGGCACACTAGGCCAAAATACGATTGCGCAAGCCCACCAATTTCATGAATCACTTGGTGTCACAGGCTTAGCTCTTACCAAATTAGACGGGACCGCCAGAGGCGGAGTGGTGGTCGCCATAGTCGAAGAACTCAATCTTCCCATTCGTCTTATAGGCGTGGGTGAAAAGGAAGAGGATCTCCAAGATTTCAATGCTTCCGCTTTCGTCGACGCCTTGTTACCACTCGAAGAACCCCTGGCTTGATATGGCCGCCCTTCGTTTTCTCATCTGGTTCATTGTTGGGGGCCTGGTTACGTCCCAAATTGCTGAGGCCTCTACCCCACCATCCATACACCACACCCTCGCGGCTGAATTAGACCCAGGGAACCATCTCCTCACCGCCACCGATACTCTTCATCTACCCAAAGAACTTTTTAATCAAATACCACTTTCGTTTGCCCTGAATCCGCACTTAACAGTAGATCGGGTTGAGGTAAACGGAAGGACGATCTCGGTTTCGCAAATCCCTGAAGATCCTTCCGGTCAAAAGAGATTCACGCAATGGATGATCGAACATTCCTC
>JBFJON010000186.1:0-4565 GCA_041617575.1 Nitrospirales bacterium
GGAACAACCATTACAGTAATTACATGAGGGACGTCCATCGAATGGTCGTGAGAGAATCGCTAATGAATTCGGGAGTAAATGCAATCCCAGTCGATCAAAGCCCACTTTGACGTGCTGACTGGCACAACTCAGTTGATGAGGTGGATGTGGGAACGGTCCACGAGAAGCCTTAAAGGGATTATGATGATCACCAGAAACACCAAGGAGACTTTCTATTCTCTCATAATACGGAGCAAGGTCCTCATACCCAAAGGGCCAATCCTCGCCAAAATCAAATAACGATTTTGAGCGGAATCCATGAGGTGAAAAACGATGGGCTTCTCCCTGGTAATGAAGCGTTGTCCCCCCTACACCCTTTACCCGATGGACACGAGGGGCACGCCGTTGGTGCGTTGGATTAAGCTGTCCACGAGCTTCGGACCACGAACGAAGGTGTCCATAGTTGGGGTCGAGTTCCTCCGTAGCGGCTGAACTGTAAGCATGCTTGGCACGATCTTGAGGGGCAACACGGAATGCAGAAGAATGTTGTTCCCACTTTTGAGTATTCAATGGATATTGCGAAGGATCGTATCGGGGCCCGGCTTCCAACACCACCACGGAAAATCCGGCGGTACCCAGGGCATAAGCAACTGTCGCCCCACCCGCGCCAGAACCTACAATACAGACATCAACAGGCAGGTCATTGGCCATAGCTTATCCGCAGCGAAAATAATCAGGATGACCCGACCATTGAGGAGGGCGTTGATATCCCACAACTTGCCATCCGATCGGACTGGTATAAAAGGCATGTAACGTCTGCGCTTTGACCATATCAAAAAACCGTTTCCCAACATGAGATTCACTAAGCATCAACCACTCAAGATTCTTCTCGATATAGGACATCTCACCGCTATCGGCGAGTTGGAGAATCTTTTCTTGGCTTTCTATCCCAAGATCAAGAAAACTCGGCGTTCCGTAAATAGTGTGGGACTTTTGATCGAGCCACTTAACACCAAGCTGGTAAAGATGTCGATATCGAGCAACTGCCCCAGCAAAATGATCTAGTTTATAGATGACGCCTGCCTCGGTGGCCCCAGGGAGATCATCTGTCGGAATAATCAGAGCAGCAACGTCTTGCATAACTGTCGCCTGATACGACGTCAACCCTTCAAACTCACTGTCTAGAAGTGTTCGTGCCGTCGAAGGCGGGGTTGAGGTCACCCATCGCTCAGCTAAAAGGTAGGTAGCCGGCATACCACCGAAAAACACGGCCCCTGTAGCCACCAGCCACGCAAACCGTCTTCTTGTCATCCACCCTGATTCATTCTGTGTGTTATCAATATTACTCATCGGAAGGACCAAATTGGGGGTTGGTTCATGAGAATTCACCCATGCCTGCTTCAACCATTTGAAGCTACAACACGAAGCCTCCTTATAACTCTTCGTCTAGAGAGCGAACTTCCTTAAGAGATGCAGGCAGATATAGATCGAGATAGGACGGCAAGAGAACCAATTAAGTGGATACTTCTACTTATAATACTGAGCTTGTGTTTCAAACAGATCGGCATACGTCCCTTTATGGAGAACGAGCTCTTCATGGGTTCCACATTCAACAATACGGCCTTGATCGATGACATAGATACGGTCGGCCATTTTCACTGTCGACAGCCGATGGCTGATTAAGATGGCCATCTTTCCTCGTGTAAGTTCATGAAACCGCTCAAACAAGTCTGCTTCGGCTTTCGCATCCATTGCACTAGTGGGTTCGTCAAGAATCAAAATCTGAGAATCACGGAGAAACGCTCTTGCAAGCGCAACTTTTTGCCACTCACCGATACTGAGTTCTTTGCCGCCTTCAAACCACTTGCCCAACATGGAATCATACCCCTGAGGTAATCGGCTGATCACCTCATCTGCGCCAGACTGCTGGGCCGCGGCAATCACGGTGGCCAAGTCATGGGGAGTCGTCACCCCAAGTCCTATGTTCTCTCTGGCAGTCATAAAGTATTTGGCAAAATCTTGAAAGATGACGCTGACCTCTTTGCGAAGATCGGAAACAGCAAATTCCCGAACATCCACTCCGTCTAGCGAAATGCGTCCAGATTTCGGATCATATAAACGGCAAAGCAATTTGACCAAGGTTGTTTTACCAGCGCCATTGGCCCCTACCAACGCAACATGTTCGCCTGGACGCACCACAAAAGACATATCATTGATGGCGATCCGCTCTTCTTCGGGATATCGAAAGGTCACATGGTCAAATACCAAACCGGTTTCAAGAGGCCGTGGGACAGACCGGGGAATGGCAGGAACCACAATACGCGACTTCACATGAAGGAATTCCTCCAAATTGCCCAAAAATAAGTTGCTCTCATATAAGCGTGAAAGACTGGTTCCAAAACCTTGGAGAAATCCAGCCCCTCGTTGAATAGCTTGAAAGTACATCACCAGATCGCCAAGCGTGAGGAACCCGTGGACGGTACGATAGGCGACAAAAAAATACACACCAAAGACGCCAAGTGTGGCCACCGCCTGCGCCCCTAAAATCGCCAATGCTTGACGTTTCTCAAGATCCAGCCGTTCAAGACGAAGGGTACGGCGAATATCAGAAAACCACTGACGAAATCGAGGGCCTAAATCAAAGAGGCGAACTTCCTTCGCATGCGTATCCCGAGTCAGCATCCAGTTGAGATACCAAGCTTTTCGTTCAAATGGAGTTCGTCCTCGTTGCCAGGCAAAGAATTTATTGGCAAAACGCAGTCGGACCAATAGTTCGGGGAAGGCGGCAAGCAGAAGAACTGGAAGCACAGCCCAATGAAACCACCAAAGCAAACCAGCCATGGCCACCAACGACACTCCATTTTGTCCAACTTGGAGCAGAGAATTCAGAATGGCCGTCGGTCGATGAGGGGCTTCTTGCTGCGCTCGATGAAGGGTATCGTAGTATCGAGAGTTTTCATAATATTCGAGATCCACCTCTACCGACTTCTTGTGCAAAATCGCATGCATATGATCAGTGACGATTTGAGCCTGACCACGCGTCACGAGACCAGCTAAGGTGCTACAAAATGCACTTAACAGGGCTATACCACCCATCCACATCATCAAATACACGATTCCGTCTAGTGACACTCCTAATTCAGACTGAGCTAACCCGGCAGAAACCTCATCCACAAGCAACTTGATGAGGTAGAGGGTGGCAAGAGGTAGGAGACCTTGGATCAATAGAAGAGCAATGTTGGCAAGGGTCCATCGCGGACTGCTTTCCCAGACAAAGCGTAGAGCCTGACGGAAATTTGAGAGGAGAGACTGAACTCGATTTTGTATTGTATCCATCACGTAAACATCCCTAAGAAACGCATGAAGTCATATGACCATGCTTATTAATCCGATTTTGGGTATGAGAATCGGCTTTGGAAGGCTGAGGAAAGGAATACGTCACATCAAAATGTTCCCACTGCCGGTTCGGTTCAAGAAAGGCCTCACCTTCCAGAGTCAACCACGCATGCCCTGTGAGTTCTTTCTCAACCCATCGAACACCGCAGTGAAACCGAACCGGAAGTCCATATCGCTTCGCGAACCTATACAACACAAGTGACCGAGGAAGACAATTACCTCGCTCATTCACCGGAAATAGAGCCAACAATCGATCCGTGTAATAGGCCACGTCTTTTAGGGTTTGAAAATCTTTGACAGATGAAACTCGAATAACATGTAGCCAACCAAGTAGAGAAGGCAGACACATCCATAACATGGTCATCCGCACCACAAATAACAGCAAAGCCACCCGTCCGATAAGCCAATATCGGCTCACTCGCTGCGAGAGGATCTTTATCGTTTGTGTCATCAAAAATTACCTGTACCCTACTGCCTTGGAGCATACGCAGTAAGGCAACTGAAAAAGCAATACCCATATTGGTCCTGTCCAACACTGAGGTTATGTAAAAGTCTTTGAATCTTCATGCAGTTTCTTAGGCATTTGGCATTTTAATATTCCCACAACTATCAAGATGTCGTGACATCCGTAATTTTTGCTCATAGGATGTTTGCACTCCTTACACAACACCACTTACCTCCATCAACAATTTCGCTCCTGACAGGCCAACATGCGAAAAACCTGAGCATTCAAGACGTCAAAAAAATATAGAAAAGTAAAGGTCCTCCAGCCTCAATGCCACAAGGCCGAAGTTGTTTCAATAAACTTGGTCCACACAAATTGCCCAAAAAAGGAAGAAAGGACTCGTCACTTCAGATAGAAATAGAAAAGAGCATTGTGAAGATGGCTTTCTATATCCTTGGGAAGCCCACCACACCAGCGTAACTCGATTATAATAATGGCCCAGACAGGCGGTGAACGAAGTACTGGTTAACTGAGGAAGGGAAATCTTGATCCTAAATCTTTTCTACATTCCTGAAAACATTTGAGCGTAACTACCGAACGGCCACTCTCACACTCGACAATCCTCTTGCAGCCAATCTTGCCTTTGTCGACGTCACAGGATTCGCAGGGTTCAGTCTCATCATGAGGGCCTAAAGAAAAACTCGGTCAAGGATTGACAATATCGCCCAAGTGTGAAGGAATCAAA
>JBFJON010000187.1:0-4563 GCA_041617575.1 Nitrospirales bacterium
TGGCGAGCGTCAGGGATTTTTCTTCTGCCATCGGCTGCAACAATTCCACGACTTCTTTGGCGATGCTGCCAGTATTGATGTTGGTCATCTGCAGATCCACGTGGCCCGCTTCAATCCGTGAAAGATCTAAGAGATCATTGATCATGCGAGTGAGTCGTTCGATATTGTGTTTGACCCGACTCAAGTAAAAATTTTGGTGTTCGGTTAACTCGCCTGTTAGTCCATCCATCATGTTTTCGATTAACCCTTTGATGGAGGTCATCGGTGTGCGAAGCTCATGCGAAACAATCGAGACAAACGCGGATTTCAGGCGATCCAGTTCCTGAAGACGATCATTGGCTGACTGCAACTCTTGCGTCCGCTCCCTTACTCGTTGCTCCAGGCCGGTGGCCAGAGTTTCTAAGTCCTGATAGGTTCGGGCATTGTCGATAGCGACCGCGACGTGACTGGCAATGGTCATGAGCAGGTTTAAATCTTCCTGTGTGCAGCGAATCTGGCCTTTATCAGCCCCTATATACCCTAAGACCTCCATGTGACTGATGAGTGGAACCGAGACAAAAGATACCAACCCGACTTGACGACCTAATTCAAGAATTTCGGGATTCATTTGATCGACGATGGCATCCAGGTCAGGCACGAGGACGGGTTGGCCTTGAATCAATAGGGTTTCGTCGAAGGTTTCAGGAACAATGGAGAATTCAAGGCCCTTGATTTGACGTTCTAATTCCTCGGGGAGACCTGAAGCTTCCGTGAGGACCCCTTTGTTTTTCGAAGCATCTTTGAGCACCAAAATCATGCGTTGAAATCCCAGATTCTCTCGAAGAAGTTTAAGGACTGTGCCGAAGAGTTTTTGCACATCCAAGGTTGCCGTGATCATCGTCCCCGTTTGATGTAGCGTGCTCAATTGGTTCACCTGATTCGTGATGGTGTCGACATAGGTGGAGATGGCCTCTTCTCGTTGTTGGAGCGTCAGGGCCATGGTATTGATGCCCCTGGTAAGTTGTCCCACCTCATCCAGCGCGTCTGACGAGACTTCCCTATATGGTTCTCCTTCGCTAAAACGCCTAGCAGCTTGGGCTAATCGTTGCAGTGGTGTGATGATGTGGTTGGCCAATAACAGGGTCAACATAATGTCGACCGCAATGATGGCCAGGGTGTATAACCCGGTCTTCGATACCGTTCGGTTGAGGTCTTTCTGCATATAGGCGGTGGTGAGACCGACTTGAATGACACCCATGATCTTGGGGTCGACAGACGGCGTTTGAATAGGTTCATTCAGGTTTTCCGAAGAGAGAAGATCTAAGGTCGTTGATCGTCGCTCGTGTCGATAAACGGGTAAGGCAAAATCATAGATCGTTTCGGGAACTCTTTCCCTCATCTTGGCTGCTGACGTTCCATTTGTTGGTGGCCCGATCTTTCCCATCATAGGGGGGACGGTATCCCAAACTGAAATAGAGGGTTGTGTGTAGGGCGTGCGGTGTTGTTGGGAAAAGAAGGTGGTCGTGAGGGCATCGTCCGGGAAGAGTTGAAATTCTCGGTCACGTCTGCCCTGGGAGCCTTTCTGTAATATCCCTTTGGACTTCCGAACCAATACTTGTCCTTTTTGGTCTCGCGCGATGGCATACACCACTTCTGGTGCAGACAGGGCCCCGTCCAACATGGTCTCCAGATAATCGATATCCTGGATGATGACTCGGTTCGTACTCAATTTATTGATGGTTTTGACGAGTATCGTTCCCGTGTTGATGAGCGACTCTTTCATCACCTCCGATTCCTGTTGAATAAGGAGGGCACTGAGTCCGGAGCAGACAAACATGATCAACAAGCTGATGAAGACCGAGAATTTTGCTCGTAAACTCAGAAATCTTGGTTGTCCCCTCTCCGGGTTTATTGGGGAGGGAGGCGGTTGTGCCGGTGGTTGTTTTTCAATACTGTTCATCAAATTGCCTCAACACCGTTGGAGATAGTTGGAACCCTAAGTAGGCTCCGGATTTTCGATTGATGGCTTGCTGTAGGTGGTCGGGCGGTACGATCGTGCCCAGAATGGCCGGCGGCGTTTCACTTAATAGACGTGTGGACAGTCTGGCCGCTTGTCGGCCAATGTCCGCATAGTTCATATATACCCCGACCACCGCACCGCTTTGCACCAAGCCTGCGGAGAACGCCATAAGGGGAATATTTGCTTCCAATGTGGCGCTGATAAGGAAGTCCAACGTATTTTCCGTAAGGACCGTACTGTCTGGCAGGAGCCACAAGGCGTCGATCGTGCTTTCAATTGCCTTTAAAGCTTCGGAGACTTCTTGTTCCCCATGTACTTCTTTCGAGACGATGGTAATGCCCAGAGCCTTTGCGTCTTGTTGCAGTTGAGCATGCAAGCCATTTGTTTTTTGGGGATCAAATAGCACGCCGATGCGTGAGACTTTAGGCGCCAGTGTCTTTAGTGGTTTGAGATGTTTCTCAAAAGGGATATTCAAGGAGAGGCCAACCATGTTGCTGGTCGGCAGGCCATATTTTTCGGGGTCCAGAACCAAACACATGATGACGGGAATGTCTAAAATTTCCAGTTTGGCGGCAAGGGCGGCTTTTAACCCCACGGCTAAGACGAGGTTGGCATCGGACGCGCGAATCCTCCTGGCAAGGTTTCGTCCTTTAGCCATATCCCCCTGGAGGTCATACTCCAATGTCACCTTGAAGGAGGAAGGAAGGGCGCCTTTGAAGGCGTCAATGGCTTCGGAATATGCTCCGATATCTGCGGATTTCAGAATCGCGACTTCTTCGGCGTAGGAGCTGTTGGGCACACCAAGAAATATTGCCAAGCACAAAACCAACCAGACATGTTTTGCCTGCTCTGGGAATTTCTGAAATATGTAGAGGCAATCTTTCATGTGTTTTTGTCGTGTTGGTGCCACTCTCTCGTTTTTTCTGCCTTGGTGTTGTCCGATGGCTGAAAGATTAGGTGCCAACTCTTCCCCATACTCTCAGCACGCACCTTTCCTGATGAGGACACACCCTTCATACCCCACAATAAGCAAGGATGGTACCTGGTTTAGATAAAAAGGGTCTAATGACGGGAGTTGGTGCTGATGGGAAGCCAACAATCTTGTGAGATCGGACTCACCAACACAGGAAAGGCAACAATTAAATCGGTATTTTTGAGGTTTCGGTAGGCGTTTGTTGTGGTAGTGCTACTCAGGCTCACCCATCCATGAAAGATGGAGTGTCAGTAGGTAATAAGCAATGTGTTTAGTATCGGTCTCACCACGTATTAGTGTACATCTAAACAAACAAGCAAAATTTAGTTAAAGTGGAGTTTTCTTTCAGAAATTAACAGGTATTCGATCCCAATCACATTCAGACACGAATTGGGCTGTGAGGAATCGAAACATTCGGGCTTCTTCCGTCTCCTGAATGATCGGGGCCTGCAAATGTGGTTGCCATCCACAATTCAGACAACGGATGATAATTTGGTCAAAGGATTCGCCTGCCTCCGTACGAACATAACCTTGGCATTTCGGGCATTGCGAATTTTGGAGGGTTGGGGGTATGGGTCTGAGAGAATCCAATTGGACACGGGTATGTCGCCGTGGGGTTTTTATGCGATTTTTTTTAGTATGAGCGATTGATGAATTCGTTTTGAGAGTACGTTCAGTATTCATGGCTGTGAGACTCCTCTCGTAGGTCTAATTCATCCTTGATTGTCATCTTCTTATGACTGGATAGGCCTACGTCGTTAAATTTTTCATCAACGCGTCCCCACATTGTTCGTGAACGTCGTGTGTGTTCTGTATGAATACTTAAAGCAAGACCAATGCCTTGGCGATCTTTGAAAGAAAAATGTTGGAAAATGTCAAAAAATGCGGCTTATGTCCTATTAATTCTCTACTAACCGAGTTTGGTATCTGAATCAGGAGAGGGAAAAACTGTTATCTAAACAGATACAACGTTGTATCTGTTTAGATACAAGAACAGGGCTGAATACTTGAGGGTCTGTTTGATTCTGTGGTGCGGCTCGTTCGAAGGTGTTTTCGGGGCAGGAGGTGGCTTTGCCCCAAAGATAAAAGAAGATGAAGGAAAGACAGGCTTTAACTGTTAGGACAGGGGATGCGAAAAAGTTGGCGATCTTCCAGTCGCATAGTGACCAATTCCCTACCCCACACGCAGCCGCCATCCAGCGCCACGATATGTTTTTCTTGGATGATGCCTAATGCAGACCAATGGCCGAAAATAATCGTCTCCTTTTGCGTGGCGCGGTTGGGAATTTGGAACCACGGGATATAGCCTGGAGGAGCTTCTGCCGGCGGTCCCTTGAATGAAAAATCTGGAATCCCTTCATTGGTACACACACGTAGGCGAGTAAAGACGTTCGTGGTCAAACCCAATCGTTCTTGCCTACTCATCTTGGCTGAAGGTTCTAGGGCTTTTCGAAAATAGATGGCCGGCAACATATTTTGGAAGTTGTCACGCTGCAACGCTTTCTCGACTTCGTGTGCCAATGCGGTGGCCTTGGCAATTGACCATGATGGCAACATCCCGGCATGAATCATCACAAAGCCATTTTCGACA
>JBFJON010000188.1:0-4562 GCA_041617575.1 Nitrospirales bacterium
AGGATGTAGCAGACGCCTGCTAAAACAACAACAACAACAGGAAGAGCTAGTTGGCCTATTACTGCTCCTACCATTCTTTTCTCCACGTACCCTCTTTCAAAAGGCTTCCCACAGAGGTCCAACCACCAATCCCAACTTTTCCCGGCCCCCTCCACGGTTCCCCGGCCCATTCTTGGCAGGACTCCAGGATTTTTGGGAAGGGGCCTATCGAATTGGATAACCGGAACATCTTGGCCAATTGCTACTCCGATGGTCCCCAGTTGCTCACGGTATGTTTCCAAAAGGGGTTCGGGCTTTGGATATTCATAAAGACCAGTCGCGCAACCCCACTGCCCCATGAGATATACCAGTGCGATGAGCAAGATGAAGATTTTCTCTTGGAGTTTCATCCTGTACATTCCATCATTCTTGTCCAAAACAGGATTTGATGCAGAGCTTTCCACTATCGTTCTTCCACATAATGCCCCATGCATGCGTATCTGTGGACCCCACCTGATCGCTGACCGGCCGATACACAACCACGACAACCCAGGTCAGGCGGTGAAAGACACACGGATTTGCCTCAGCCCAGGCACTCTCCCCTTATCCGACGCCTGCCGCCCGGCCCTCGGGTCGGACGCTTTTAGTATTTGGCGGGCCTTGTCTGAGCGCAGCGAGTTGGTCCGCCCTCCTCTGTCTGGCGTCCGTCCCATCCTATGAGGCCGGACGGGGCGTCACTGGTTTTGGTCACTTTTGCCGGAACAAAAGTGGCTCGGCTGCCGGGCCGAACCCCGGCATCTATATGGCTTCACCTGATTTGGGACACCAAAAGGGGCATGAATTTGGAAATTGCATATTCTCCGTCCAGAACCCTTATGAATACTGAATCCGATGTGGTAGCTTTTTCCTGTTTTGGACAGCAGTGACATTCCCTAGAAAGAGGAGCCACGAGTTTTTGTTTTTTCCGTTTATCAGAAGGCTAGACGAGCGTCAGATTACGCAAAGCCATATTAATGACTTTGCATGGGTGAAAAAAGTCTTACGGGCCTGAAAGTGCGGCGCAAGTCCATTGGAGGAGGTTAAAAGACACCCGCGCATGAGGTCTGGCAGAAACGGCACAAGCCATCTTCCGTGAGGTTCCAGGCCGTGAGGGTATACCAATCTCGCCCGATGATTTTTCCTCCACAGGCATGGCAATAGGTGCTGCTACCTTCTTCGTCGTGAACATTGCCGGTATAAACATACCGAAGGCCGTTGTTCATCGCGATAGAGCGGGCCAGGGAAAGGGTAGAAGACGGTGTACGAGGCGTCTCCAACATTTTGAAATCCGGATGAAAGGCGGAAAAATGAAGCGGCACGTCTGGGCCCAAATGTTCCACCACCCACTGCGTTAATTTCTCCAGTTCGGCTTCAGAATCATTCTTTCCGGGAATAAGGAGAGTGGTAATTTCCAACAAGACATTCGTCTGATGTTTGATGTACTCCAAGGTTTCTAAAACCGGTGTCAAATGAGAGCCGGTGAGTGAGTGGTAGAACTCCTCCGTGAACGCCTTCAAATCCACATTGACAGCATCCATATCACGATAGAACTCCGCCCGTGGTTCCTCGCAGACATAGCCGGCTGTCACGGCCACCGTTTTCACCCCAACTTCATGGCAGGCTTGCGCCACATCAATTGCATACTCATGAAAAATCACCGGATCATTATAGGTAAAGGCCACGCTGCGGCAGCCGGAGGACACCGCCTCCGCGGCAATATTCCGAGGTGAAGCGTCGTCGGCCAAAATATCCATCTCACGGGATTTGCTCATACCCCAATTTTGACAGAACTTGCAGGCCAAATTGCATCCGGCGGTGCCGAAGGACAAGACGGACGAACCGGGAAGAAAATGATTGAGCGGTTTCTTCTCAATCGGGTCCACGCAAAAGCCGCTGGATCGGCCATAGGTCGTCAGGACAATCTGATCCTGGTGGCGGGCACGAACAAAGCACATTCCGCGCTGCCCCTCATGAAGCTGACAAAATCGTGGACAGAGATCGCATTGCACGCGGTCATCTTCCAGCCGATGCCAATATTGAGTGGGATGATGAGATGAAAGAACGTTCATACCTAACCGCTTCTCGCTTGAAGCACGATAGCGAGATTGTTATATGGGAATGTATTTTTTTTAGTATAGCACTAGGTTGAGGAAGGCTGAAAGAAACACACGGGACCTACTGAAGTGTTGTGAAAAGGTCTTAACCTTATCTTTAGCAGGGTCGTTTCGCATTTTTAATCAGGTACTAAGCCCATCTCCAGAAACCCGTTCTTCCTTCAAGATTCACGCTTGGGAAATTCTTTACAGGACATCATTGCTCAGTATTTCCCAATAACAAGGAAACCGTTTTAGGATTGTCTCAAGTCGGTTCTGATTTCCATTTTGCTTTTTACACCTTATGTAAGGCCAGGCCTATTTGGTACGATGCCAGAAATTTAGATTAGCCATACTGGTCAATCGCTTCATAGGCCCTAAGACCACAACAGAAAACTTTCTGTCATAGTTCATTGGGTTTTTTTAAGAATTGGCATGTCCAATATCCTTCGGAAACCAGGAGTCTCTATTTAAATAATGGGCACCACAAACAAAACCATTGTCGGAGTCTCCACGTCGACGGCCCTTCTTATCGGTACCCTTCCGAAAGGTCGGCAATACACGACGACGAATATTCGCTCTCTTCAAGAGTTTGAACGAACCTTGGGTGGTCTTAAGACCAACAATCTCGCGTCCTTGGTTGCCAAACAGTTTTTTGAAAATGGCGGTAAGAATCTCTGGTTCCTATCGACTGGAACCAGACTGTCCAGAACAGCGACACCTTTTTTGAAAGGACTTTCCCTCTCATCTACTATCCCATTCTTCAACATGCTTATGATTCCAGAAACTACTCTCCTCCCAGACCGAGAAGCGGCAAAAGTCTTTCAGGCGGCCATGCCACTGATCGAACAACATCGAGCGATGTACCTCTTAGACCCGCCCCACCAGGATACCCTTCGTCAAACCGTGAAAGATCTAGCGGCCTGGTTCAGAACCCATGTTGGCATTCGTCATCCCAATGTAATTCTGTATTTTCCCCGTGTCCAAGTTCCTTCTCGAATCGCCCCTCCACCAACAATGACCATTCCAGTCAGCGGCACCTTGGCTGGGCTCTTTGCCAGATTCGACGGTACACACGGAGTATGGAAGGCGCCAGTTGGAACCGAAGCCACCCTACAGGGCGTGATAGGATTGGACCACTTACTCACCTCGCAGGACATCGATCTTCTCACCTCGGCAAATATCAATGCCCTCAAACAAATCTCTTCTTCATCTTACGTAGCCTGGGGGGCACGAACACTTTCCTCTGATCCAGAATGGAGATACGTGCCGGTTCGTCGGACTGCCTTGTTTTTAGAGTCCAGCATTCAACAAGGAACACACTGGGCCGCCTTTGAACCTAATGACGAGCCGTTATGGGCACAGATTCGGCAGTCCGCCCAAATCTTTATGGAAGCGTTATTTCGGCAGGGAGCGTTTCAAGGGACTCGAACGAAGGATGCCTATTTTGTGAAATGCGGGAAAGAGACAACAACCGCCGCTGACCAAGCGGCAGGAATCGTACACATCATGGTGGGGTTTGCTCCACTCAAACCAGCTGAATTTGTCAGACTCAAAATTCAACAAAAAGCTGGACCTATGTCGTTCGGAACGAGGCCTTGACGGTTTAGGCCACTGACGCTGCCTTGAGCCCGGTCTGATATTTTCCCTTGAATGAGCCTGTTGGAAAACGGAATGTACCAAACATTCTCCTTTAACTCTGGTTTCATCCCGCTAATCCCGACCTCACCCCTTTCTCCCAAAATGGACTCATTCGACTAACGCCTGACCTTCAATTGATGAATGACGGTTTTCGGCCGTGCGTCTTGCAGTTGGAAGCCAATTTCCAATTATCCCAATTGAAGAGCATGCTAGGCAGGATACTTGGGGGCAATTGAAATGGCGGATTCTTTTTATTTTTTGAAAGATTTGTCCCTTTTTCTTTTTCACCCAGCATGAATTAAAAACCTCATTCCTTACTTTACTTTTACCTCTTACCAAATCCCCTCCCTAGCCTGCCGAATCTCCCCATCCTTGTAACAGACCAAGAAATACTTAGGGCTCCTCAGAATAGTTCTACGAGGCATCTCTTATAACTTCTGCCTCTTCAACCTTCATTTTTTTCCCGGAAACCGGTAGTCCTTGCCGAGTAACCTTCACTTTTCCAAAGAGTCTCTCAAAAACATGACGTTTTACCAGGTTTTCTTAATTTTTCATTTGCCCCATGGGTGGCACAATTCTTGGTTAGTATCAAGCCTGTTGTGCGGACTCTTTCCTATGAAACCAGGGGTTGTTCATGAATGATTCCGATTCCCTAGATCCGGAAGACCAAGAAAAGGCCGTAGAAATTCGTATTGAAGATGTGATTTATCGATCTGATGAAAGCCCGGCAGTCGTCCTTGCCATAAAACGAACTTGCTCTCTCAGTGGAGAATGTAAAACCGGTCACGTGACTTTGGGGCAAGAAAACAC
>JBFJON010000189.1:0-4550 GCA_041617575.1 Nitrospirales bacterium
GTCCGTCCGATTTTAAAAACCAATAAACATGATACCGTGGATGCCGAAGCCATCGCCGAGGCGTTGGTGCGTCCCACCATGCGGTTTGCGCCGATCAGAAGCGCGGACCATCAGGCGGTGTTGATGCTCCACCGATCTAGAGAGCTCTTGGTCAAGCAACGCACGATGCTCATCAATGCCGTGAGAGGGCATTGCAGTGAGCTCGGGATGACCGCTAGTCAGGGAGCTTCACGGGTCACTGACTTATTGGTGATGAAGGTAGCCAGGAGAGATCCAACCCGAGGTATTGTCCGAGCAACTAGCTCGATAAGTTGACTGGGCGTCTCTCCTCTGACATTTTGAGAGGCGGATTCCATCAGGGCCAGCGGTCACGGGACCGCGCAAACAACAGGCCGGATATATGACAACAAAACCCAAGCGCTATGTTAATCCAATAATCCTTGCATATCAGCACCTGACCGGTGCATGACGAACACCTAATGCGGTGTTAATTGAAAGGTATACCCACAAGACCATAGAAAGACACTGGTTGATTGAGAGGCAGGAAATTCATGACGATCGAGTGATTGACCAAAGCTTCTAGGAGAATAGCCAGGGCTGAAAGAGCTAGGACAGATATTAGACGATTGACCCCTTAAAATCTTTAAGAAATGGAAGTTACCTTTTGTTGAAGCCTATACCCCTAATGTTTTCTGGGCCGAATGATCCCCTGGCGTATGCGAGTCATTTTTAGCCACGGCGAGGAGGGCATTATTGTGCAAACGTTTGAACGTCTATGGAGGCTTTAAAAGAAAGCCACCATGAAGAGAAAAGGCATCATGCGGCTGCGATAATCACACTCCAAACTCAATACAATAAACTACAAAATCGCATCGATCGGCCTTGCACAGACAAGTTGGATAGAAAAATCCCAGAGAATCTATAATTGAGGAAAATGAATGAGTGGAGGAAGGAACAGAGCGGATTCTTGCATCGAATCCAAGCCCACCAACAAGCCAATGAAAGTTTAAACAAAGGTGCAAGATGCTAGAATTTGCAAATAACGAACACTCGCTTTATCTTCAGCAATCTTCTCATAAAAAGGCCGGTCTATTCCGAATTGTCCAATTGAACCGTTCCTAGGACGGTCTAACTCCCAGTTCTATGAAAGAAAGCCCTTTGACCTAAGGGCCAAAGGGCTTTCTTCTTCAAATTGGCTCCTCGGGCAGGACTCGAACCTGCGACCATTCGGTTAACAGCCGAACGCTCTACCAACTGAGCTACCGAGGAACGAAGATTTTTGTGAGTAGGTATGGTCTCTTTTAGATAATCATAGCCGGACGGTCTGTTTTCTTCAAGAACTGAGGAAACGTTTTGGTTATTTTTATGGATTAAAATTGAAAATCGGCTGAATCCTCTTCGCCCTCATCTGCCTCCGAGGCGCCTCCTTCTGAGAGGTTCACGTAATGTCGGGCCCAGGATAAATAGATATTGCCGCTGTCTCTCATAGCGTCGGCTCCATTAATGAGCTTGCTGACAACCTCAGGATCTCCACCGGCCATTTCCATATCTCGAGCTTTGACCTCTAGTGACGTATGGAAATGCTTCATTTGGTTGGTCAGAGCGGTCATCTGTTCACGAAGATCATCATTCATTATTGCATCCCTCTCATGAACGTCTATGAGACCTGTCTAAAGATGATTACCATGTGCGAGACCAAAAAAAGCCCTGCGATCTTCATCTTACTAAGAGAAACATCGCAGGGCCTTTCAAATGAAAGAGGTTACCCTGAATAGGCCTGACCCAACTCCGCAGCTTCTCCAGCCTTATCCATCAAAGTCCCATCTGAATTCACGGCGACCATATCAATCGCTTCATGCTTGGCGGCGTCGCACACGACTTTACACAACTCACATCCCTTGCACCGTTCAATATGCACTTCTGCAATCATTTTGTCTGGATTAAGGTCCAAACAATTGGCTTCCGGACAATACATGATACAAAGCCGGCAACCTTTTTTCGCCACACACTTTTCTTCTGTCACGAGCGCAACATTATACATCTATCTATCTCTTTCCTTCGCTGAGGGTCTGGGTATTACGCAGCAGCGGCTTCTCCGACCACCAACTCCACGTGGTTTTTCTCCGCCCATTCCGCTGCGATTTCATATGATCGTTTAACCGTATCGAGATTCTTTTTTAACAACATTTCTTTCTTGGCAAACTTTTTCTTAATGGCTTCGTCCAGGGTTGCTGTGCCACCGGATGCCACGAATTTCTTCCCAAATCGTTCCTGTAAGGCCAAGTCCAACCCATTCATTGAGACGCACTTCGTGATCCCGGCTACCGAACCTATCATGGTCATGTTCGTCGCCAGCTCAGTTCCTGCGACTTCGAGTGCAATATTCGTCCCTGGAATGCTAAAGACCGCCACATTCTGATCTTTAAGTCGTTTCACATCTTCATCGGATAAAAGCGGCATATCGGTATTAATAATAACGAGCCCACCGTCTTTGATGCCTGAATAAAATGGCATCGTGTAACTTTTCCCCATCGTAATGACTTGAGGATGAAACACTTGGATGACATCGGGAAAAACGAGTTCTCCACGATCATAAATTTTCCTGAGTCCAATTCGGCAATAGCTCTCAGCTGGGGCCATGCGTTTTTCAGCCCCAAAGAATGGATTCGAAATGGCAAACTTGCCATCTTTTGAAGCCGCCATGGCCATGACATGAGCCGCCGTCACGGCACCCTGTCCTCCCAGTCCTGACATTCGGATATTGATTCGTCGTAAAATCATGAGATCGCTCCTCTCACATGTCCCGCTGATTATACTGTTACTGTTTGGGAAGCCAGTTGCCTTTTCGCTTCAGCCTTTCGTTCCTTTTCCTTCGCTGCCATCTCCGCCAATAATTCCTTAGCCGGTTCGCTGACAAACTCCTTGTAGGCAAACCGTTCCGAAGGCTTTTCGGAATCTCGCATTTCCTGCAACCCTTCCATGCTATTTTTCCCAATTTCCAAAATGCAAGGGGTATAGAGTTGCAAATACGTTGGCCCGATTTCTCGAGCCACATGAATCGCATTTTTAATGACTTTTTCCACCAGATTCGGCTTACTCACGGTACAATTCACCACATAGTGGCAGCCCGACTCTCGAGCGATTTCCGGGAGGCGAACCTTTTCGAATGACTTCCCAACCGGTGCCATTTTTGCGACGAATCCTTTTTGCATTAACCCGCTTTCTTGACCACCGGTGTTCGCATAAAGCTCGTTATCAAAACAAATGGTCGTAAATTTCTCTTGCCGGAACCAGGCTTGAAGGGTCATGTCCAACCCGATATCCACTGTCGCCCCATCTCCCGCCAGCACGACCACATCTTTTGTTCGATTTGGAAACCGTACACTCAACGCTCGCTTCAACCCTGAAGCAATGGCGTTTTGATTGCCAAACAAAGAATGAATGTTATGAACGGCCACATGCGGGAACACTAAACTCGTACAACCAGTTGACCCCACCATCACCGTATCTTCTGGATTTGGCAGAGAGGCTAAGATATAACGAAAGGCCATCGATTCCGGACATCCTGCACAAAGAGAATGTTCCTCTATCAGTTCCTTCGCGTTACCGATATCTTTCCATCCTCGTTGCTCATTCCCATACGTGGCCCGCTTGACTAAATCCTGGTACTCGGCAGGCATGATGTCAAACAACTCTTCTGCAATCTTTATTCGTTCTTTACTCATACGTTTCTCCTTTATATTCGTGATCTGTTCGAGAGCCAAATGCTCTCACAGAATGCTTTATATTGTGTCAGCCTCGTCCGGCCAACGCAGGGACTTTCATTCCCAACACGGTTTTGATCTCCGCTGCGATTATTTCAGGCGGCATCGTCATTCCACCACACACATGGGGACCCGCATGAACCCGTTCATTATTCGGAATTGTCGCCTTCACTTCCCTGGCTAGCCACCCCGTTACGTTGAACTCTGGAATAATAATATGCTTCGCATGTTTGGTGGCTTCTTTAATTTCTTCGCCTGGCCATGGACGCAAGGTCTTGACCTTCACGAGCCCGACGTTTATCCCTTCATCTTCCAAGAGGACAATTGCCTCTCGGCTTTGCGAAACGGCGGTTCCCGAGGCCACCACTAAGACATCCGCCTCAGTATTTTCGGTCTCAATTAATCCATTCATCCAGCGGATGGTGTGCTTCCGCGATCGCTCAATAGCCGCCCACACCTCTTGCTGCCAGCTCGCATGGGTGGCATAACTAATATAGTTACTTTTCATCACAAACGGATCCCGCATCATGCGAACCGGAGGACATTCCATATCCATACACGGAACCGGTGACCTATAAGGGTCATACGGTGGCAGACACATATCGACGGGAGTCAGATCAACCATATCTTTCGTATGGGTCACAAAAAACCCATCACAGCATAAGGCCAGGGGCAAATGGACATCAGGCTCTTCCGATACCATATAGCCTAGGAGGATCCAGTCATAGAAATCTTGGGCCGTTTCCGCATGCCACACCAGCATTCCGGTATTCATGAGATAGGAGA
>JBFJON010000190.1:0-4548 GCA_041617575.1 Nitrospirales bacterium
CCTGCCGCTCGGCTTTTGGGAGCATTCCCGCATACAGCAGCGTCATCGGGACGGCACTCGGCAACATCATTCCGACCATCATGATGGCCCACATCAAAAACATGAACACCCCATCCACCATGGTCCAAGACCGCAGACCCATAACCGAATCTGTCAGATGGGGGTCCTCCGAACCCATAGTTGGCATGGATTCGGCCAATACCAGGAGATAAACCCAGGCCAAAGCCGTCACGCCGGCTAAGGATGCAACAATAGCTATCTGATCACGATAAGAACGGTTGCTTGGAGGAAACCAAGCCATAAGGAACAAGAATTGAATCAGGAAAGACAAGAGCCTACTTAGCGAATCACCCCATCTTGATTCATGTGAAGAACATTAAACTGGCCATAACTATTCGATAGGTTCAACGTAATACCGGCTTGGGCCTTCGTTGTCCCATTGCCCATTTCAGCCAAGGTATATTCAAACCCATTTGGCAAATCAATTCGGGCGCGAGAAGGTTGTCCCGAATGCGGATTGATGATGGGCTCGCCGGTTGACTCCACTAAATTCGGCACATGTACTTTGGCCTTCCGCGCATCCACATCAATGGACAACTCAATAGGCACATACAACGTCTCTAACACCTCAGACATCGTGCTGTTATACACAAAAAAGTGGGTGGCCCCGGGAGCCGTCGCTTCGCCATGGAGAATTTTCCGGAGCGCCTCACGCTGGTCAGCATTCGCCCGCTCATCAATCATGATTTGCTGCTTACCATTGCCCTCAGCCACCTCCCCAGGCCATTGCAACAGCATGACATAATTCAATCCATCCAACCGCGTCTCATTAAAGAAGCCTTCTTCAATATGCCCGGAACCCATGGCTTCACAAAATCCATTGGTCGTTTTCGCTGTAAATTGGCAGGGACATCCATAGGCACAATTACAATTGGCATATCCGACACCCCGAAGCATCCATTGATCAGTCATAGGCCTACCCTCCATTCATAAAATATCCCCTCCTTTGTAAGGAGGTAGCACGGGGAGGTAGAAATATAAGCCTCAAAAATCTATTGAGGCCAAATTTACTCCCCATTTGCCAGTTTTTTTACCATGCCACGAGTCGCCGTTTCTACCCATCCCTTTCCATTATGCCGACCTGGATGAAATACCTACCCCACCTGTTCCCTCTCTCATTTTTTTATCCCCAAGTAAAAAAGCAGTAGGCAAAACGGCCACGAACCGATTACACTGTACTTCAGGAAATCAAAAACACGGTTTCAACGCATTACATATTGTATAAATTGTTTTACAATTCAAGAAAGGAGGCCTCACACATGGCCGAACAACACAAGCAATACGCCGAAGGGAAATCTGGGGAACTCTACGGATACACGGGGAAGACTCCCCCGGCAGGCACGACAGCGCTGGTAGAAGAAGACGGAATCACACTCACAGCGGCAGGCCTCAAGTATTGTCAGAAACGCGGCTACCCTTCGCCCATGGTCGCAACCCTTCGTGTCCTACACGACCAATATCATGCGCCGGCAGTCGGCCAGGCCATTGTCGCCTCAGCCCTCAATGCGGACCTCATGCTAGAGAAACAGAACAATACCAAAAAAATGTCGGAACGACTTCGATTGGACTGGGAACAACAGGACAAAGCGTTCAAGGCCAATGTCGCCGCCGCTGCAAAAAAATAATTGCAGTAAAATGCAAGCCTCCATCCAGAAACCAACAACGCCACATTCACAAGGAGTACCCCCATGGGAAAAAGCCAGGACTCTCGCAAAGAAACCAAAAAGAAACCCGCCAAAACCATGAAAGAAAAACGCGCCGACAAAAAAGCCAAAAAGTAACCCCACCCACAATTCGTTTCTTCTACCATTTGCTGGCGAAGGGCATCTCCTTAGCCGGCTATAATTCAACCCAATAAAACTTTCAGGTTTCCCTTTCATCCTTACAGGGGACGAAATTCAGCATTCCCTCATACCCTTTCTGCTCTTGGAAAGCGTTGATTTGGCATCAGTTCAAATAGAGAACCATCAAAATCTTAACCCTGCAACCAAACACATACCCTCCTTTAATAATTGACAACTATCCATTATGTCTATTATTCTAGACATATGGAAATTGATGAAGCCATTATCGCTTTTGGGGCCCTCTCGCAAGAAACCAGACTGCGGGTTTTCCGTCTACTGGTTGAGCATGGGCAAGAGGGAACACCAGCCGGCACATTAAGCGACCGCTTAGGTATCCCGCACAATACACTGTCCTTCCACCTCTCCCATATGAGCAATGCGGGGCTAGTGCTTTCAAGGCGGGAAGGCCGATCAATCTTCTACAGCGCCAACTTCGATTTTTTCGCCGACCTGATCCGCTATATGGTAGAAGACTGCTGCCGGGAGGACATGGCGAGTATCCGAGACCATAAAACTAAAAATTTCAGCATCATCGAGCTTTCAAAGTGTTGCCAACCCATGCACCAGGAGGCCAAACCATGAAACGTCTACATTTGCATATCGGAGTCGAACAGTTAGAAGAAGCCATTCAGTTTTACAGCAAATTGTTGGGAGCAGAACCTGTCAAACGCAAACTGGACTATGCCAAATGGATGTTGGACGATCCCCGCGTCAACTTAGCCATCTCTACACGCGTTAATACAAAAGGGGTGGATCACCTGGGCATCCAAGTGGATGACGAACAGGAGCTTAAGGAAATCCGCCAACGACTCACAGACGGAAACCTCCTTGTAGCTGAAGAAAGGGAAACCCTGTGCTGCTATGCCAAGTCGGACAAAAACTGGATAGTAGATCCTGCCGGGATACCGTGGGAAGCTTATCGCACCCTGGAAGACGCGGAAATATTTTCCACGAATTCGACACAAGCAGATACCGCCTGTTGTGAGCCAGCCTTCTTGACTAGGTCAGGATGTAAAAACGCCGGCACAGGAAAACAGTAACTGTTGTAATTAATGTCGGCCGAGCCAACAAAAATCCTAGTGCTCTGTACGGGCAATTCCTGCCGCTCCATCATGGCTGAAGCCCTTATCAACCACATAGGACAAGAGCGCTATCATGCATGCAGCGCAGGCAGTCATCCGACCGGAAAAGTACATCCCCATGCCCTGGCTACACTACAACGGCATGGAATTGTACATGGCCGGGCAATGAGCAAATCCTGGAACGACATGTCCAAGACAGCATTTGACCTCATCATCACCGTCTGCGACCAAGCCGCAGGAGAACCCTGCCCAATCTTTCCCGGACAACCGAGAAAATTACACTGGAGTATCCCCGACCCAGCCAACGCCACAGGTACAGAAGACGAAATAAACGTTGTCTTTGAGCAGGCCTTCATCCTGCTCAAAGACAACATCGAACAACTTCTTACTTAACCGCGCCTACTTTCGGTCGTTCACGCCAGTGTGTAGCGGAAATCAATCTTCGATTCCTTCTCTCAGATCCCATCTGTACATTATTTTAGGGGTTGTGTAGCATAACAGCCAGCCCGAACATTTCTTAAGGGTACAACCTCTTCATCTGCCTCATCCTGAAACAACTCACCATGTTGAACGTATGAAATACGTTATTCAAATGAGTGACCAGAAATTGAAGTTGATCGATCAGGATAAACTAGACATGGTGCCAGTGGCCATTGACTTTGTGTCCGGCAAAACGGCCTATCGAAGAAAATATGGCCATACGGGTGGCGAGGCCATTAGTAAGGCGGTCGGAATCAAAAAAGGCCATCGTCCGAATATTGTGGATGCCACCACCGGGTGGGGGCGCGACGCCTTTGTACTCGCGACCATGGGATGTCGTGTGCATATGCTCGAACGATCCGAAGTCATTGCCAAACTTCTTGCAGATGGCTTACGTCGTGCCGAACATGATGAGAAAATTGGAAAGATGATCAAAGAAAACCTATCACTCAAATGTGGGGATAGTCGGCAAGAGCTATTACATACCCCGTTCGAACCAGAGGTAATTTATCTCGATCCCATGTATCCCCATAAAGAAAAATCGGCGCTAGTCAAAAAAGAAATGCGCATGTTACAAGATGTCGTTGGGCCGGATGATGATGCCGATGAGTTACTTAAAGTATCACTTCGCATTGCCACAAAGCGTGTGGTCGTCAAGCGCCCAGATTACGCGGACTTTCTTGCTGAGATAAAACCACAAACATCAATCAAAACAAAAAAACATCGCTTCGACATCTATCTCATCAAAGTGTAAATCTCCGAACTCAAATCTGGAATCTATCTGTCAACAAGTATTCTCCCCCTTCCACCAGAGGGCGAGAGGAATCAGGGGATGTTTTTCTGGGAAGGGACTACAGCTTGTTGCTTGATTCGCTGTTTTAGGCGCAGCAGTTCTTCTTTGAAGGTGGAAATTTCTTCCTGCAATGTGCCAAGTTCGGTGTCGTTGGTGGGTGAAGTGATGCGGTCTGTCTGGGGGATTTCTGAGACGATGGCCTCCTCTGTTTTGGTTGATGTTTCTGGACGGTTTGTGGCAAGGAGTGCTTGGTAGTCAAGAATGAGCTCACTCACCGGGGATTCGAATC
>JBFJON010000191.1:0-4544 GCA_041617575.1 Nitrospirales bacterium
CTAGTTCATACATAATACTTGTGCGTATCTCTTCATTATTTCGTGCCTTGAATCATGGCACAGGGTTCTATTTCTTCGATACCTTGAAAACCGGCATGTTCCATCCACTGCCGGCTCTCCTCAATCGTAAAACACTCACCTTTTTCGGTATTCACCAAAATATGAACGGCAAAGGCTGTGGTCCATGCCGGACTGGTTCGCACGGGATCTAAAAACCGATCCTTAATAATCAAGCGTCCGCCTTCATTCAAATAGCCGTATACTTTCTCTACTAACGCCGCATTGGTCTTTCCGTCTTGGTAATGAAGAATATCGGACATGAGCGCGACATCATAGGAACCCTGGAACGCATCTTCATGAAAATTTCCTGGCTGGAGTTGAATGCGAGAGGTTAACCCTGCCTCATCTACACATTGCTTCGTCACTTTCAAGGTTGCCGGAAGGTCAAATACCGTCGCGGTCAGTTCTGGATATTCTCGACAAAACGCGATCGCATGAGTACCAGCTCCGCCTCCGATATCCAACATCCGATTCGCTCCGCTGAGGTTCAAGCGTTGAGCCAAAGCAGGACCGCTCCCACGCCCAATTCGATCCAAGACCGTCAGCACCTGCGCCCCCAACTCCGGATTCGTCTCAAACACATGTTGCTTCACGGGAGACTCTCCCGTTTTGACCGCCTGCTCTAACTGTCCCCAATGATTCCATTCAGCATCATGTAAAGTCAGCAAATGTCCTACATACTCGGGGCTGGATCGTACAAGATATCGTTCCGCTACAGCTGTATTAGCATACAATTTTTCTTCTTTAGTCAGCACACGCATGGCCACTAAGGCATTCATCACCAATTCCAAGGCCCGCGGATTGAGCGCACGTGCTTCAGCCATCTGATTGATAGTTAAGGAAACCCCTTTGAGTGTGGAGAACAAATCAAGGTGAACGGCGGTGAGAAGGATTTTGGTTTCCCAGTAGTAGCCTATCTGGAAAATATCAGCGAGGGACAGCTCACGTGGCACACCGGGCCTCAAACTCAAAATAGTGCATAACCATTGGGATTCGTCATCGATCTTAACGGGGTCAATTGTTCAATGGCAAGGAGCCTCGTCGAAGGAACGCATAAAAAAAATGAGGGCAACCAGCAATTTGCTGGTTGCCCTCGTTTTGCGAGCTTTCTCTAAGAAATACGGCTCTTACTTGATCTCGAAATTGGCTTCGGCTGTTCCGCCGTCTTTCACTTCGACTTCCACGGTCATGGCCCCTTTCCCACGTGGGGTCTTGGCCACGGCAGGATGAAATACCGCGACGGTATGTTTCCCGGCTGGCACATCCTTAATTTCAAATGTCCCATCGGCCCCGGAGGTAGCATAATGGGGATTCGTCACGGGCATATACCAGCCTTGCATGAATTCATGTTGGTCACATTGTAATCGCAAAACTGAACCCTTTTTGGCCATTTTTAATTTGACCATTTTTTGCAAATTGGATCCTTTTTTAGCCAAACCAATGTTAAATTCCGTGCTGGATTTAGCTCCTAATTGGTCAAAGCTATGTGGATTGTGCAACACCCCTTCTGCCGACTTCGGATCTTCCGGATCGGCATCGTTATTTTCCACATAAAAATCCCCTTTACTCACGGATACTCCCGTAAAGGGCAAAAATTCGCAAAGCTCTGCCATAACTTTTTGGGCTGGTTTGTCCTTAAATCCCTTCATCCAATCCTTATCGGTAATGCTGGTGATGGCCACAACGGCATCCTTCAAACCCTTGCTCCCGTCTACCTGGACTTCTTTTAATAGACGAGTGTTACCATCAGCACTTTTGTTCGGATTCTTTTTGCAGAACTCCACATTCGGAAATTTGGAAAAGGCAAATTCTTTGGGAGGAGGCACTTCCCCCGTAAAGGTGACTTTTCCCTTAATCGTTCCACCCGCCTGGGCAATGAGCGGGGTGGCAATCAGCAAGACTCCCGCGAATAAAGACAAAGTTAGAGACTGACGATTCCTCATGATTCTTCCTCCTAGTTAAGAAAATTCGTTTTGTTGACGAGGGTAAATGAACAATTAAGAATTGAGTGACATCAGGCTGTCTCCTTTATCCCGGCCAGACTTAGGCAGACAACCTTGGTATGTTCGAATGACAACACCCATTTCGGTATATATCAGGAATAAAAAAAACGTGTCAAGAAAATATGCGAATTTTAGGCCATTCGGACCATGCCTTAGGTCTTTTAGTTCCAATATGATGTGGTTTTTGGAGAAACGTGATTCACTTGGTTTTCTTTAAAAGTACGAATGCATGCCGAGACTGGACAGGGTATTTCAGAGAACCGCCTTTCTTAGTATGGTGAGGAGTTCGGCCAGACCTTCTTTCATCCCTACTGCCTGATACAAGGGAGCCAAGCATAACCGATCGGTACAGATAAAGACTGCAGACCTTCCATCATAAGGAAATGTAATCTCTCCCCATTTCATAGCCCCTTGCTGGGGATTAAATCTTTTTAACATTTTCCGCGGACAATACAATCGCTGACCTTCTTCCCACAGAGCCTGTGTCGTGACATCATCCGGCATCCCAACTACCGCAATATGCACAGGTGGTCGAAACCATTCATCAATAGCCAGACCTATTAAGGCAATAGGAAGTGGTTGGGGAGTACCCACAACAGAACGTAACGTGCGTTCAGCCGTCAATCGATATTCATCCTTGCTTGTAATATGAAAAAGGTCAAGATACAACCTGGCAGCCTGAATATTCTCCCGCGCCGGTTTCGTGGGAATGTTTAAGAGGCCCAAACTGTCGGAGGAAGGTGGGAGGTCAAAGAATCCACCACCATTGACATCTTCCAATAATTCGTGATTCGTCCGAACAAGAGCTTCGGCTTGCTGCAAAAACCTAGAATCGCCAGTTGTTCGAAAGGCCTCCACTAAAGCCAGACCCAAACGAATATGGTCAGACAACATTCCATAGAGCCGTAACGAATCAATTGCTCCATGGGCCAAACCCCTTCCTTTATCAAACCGCTCATCAACTATCCGCTTAAGGACATTAGTGGCTCTCTCCTTCAACTCAGGTTTTCCAAGAACCTGCGCGGCGTGAAGATAGGCCCACGCCATGTCAGCATTGCTGCCCGTATATATTTTCCCATCCACCAGAGGCATTCCCTTAGCTTTACGATGAATCCTATCCCAAGAAAAATATTCAGCTCCCGAGACAAGCGTCATTCCTTGCTGGTCCCGCACATCGGAATCCTGACTTTCGAAGAACTGCCCGGTGCGGTGATCAGTTAAAAACGTTTCCACATAATCGATGATGCGTAAGGCAATGTGCTTGTATTCTGAATTCCCTGTTAATTGATAGGCCCTGACATAATTGTGAAGATTCTGAGCCTGAACGGTCAGCATCTTTTCAAAATGCGGCTGGCTCCAATCCGCCTGTTCGGCATAACGGTAAAATCCACCCCACACAGGATCAAGCAATGCGACTTGCCTATCTAATGTGGTTAGACCCATGTTGATCAATTCCACATCATTTTCAAAGAACCCGTACCCCAAAGCCATCTGAATGGCTTCCGGCTCAAAAAATTTGGGGTGATCTCGAAATCCTCCATTCACTGAATCAAATTCATTTTTCATCATATCCACGCTATGACTCGCCATAGACGGACGAAGCGTTCCACCTGAAGAATGCTTGGCTTGTACGTTTTCCTTCACTCGATCCCACAACTGGGCAGCTTGTTTCCGTAAGTCCTCTTTTTCTGATTCATATAATTCCATTGCCTCTTGGAGAAGCTCAGTCATGACCTCTGGGTCCAAGGAATTGGCTTGAAAGAGAATTTCTCCTGTTGGCAAAAGAAGACTGGTCGTTGGCCACCCGCCTGTTCGATAGCGGGCTTCGAGATCAGGCCGTTGATCGGTATCGACCCGAACAGCAATAAAGTTGGCCTGAAGCAATGCGAGGACCCGTGGGTCGGCATAGGTTGTTTGATCCATGACATGGCAGGCATGACACCAAACAGCCATCAGGTCTAGAAGAATCAGCTTATCTTCGGCCTGTGCACGATTGAAAGCCTCTTGTCCCCATTCATTCCATTGAATGTCAGATTGATGATCCGGTCCAGGCTGATGAGATAACACGGCTTGTTCCCCATTGCCTAAAAGGGAAACGGTACAAAAGATAATTAGGAAATATTTCGTCATCATGGGGAGAACTTGCCAAAAAAAATAAAGGTAATTAAACGGGTTGTTGAGAAACCATCCCACTTGAGAAGCCCGTCTAGTCCAAGGCCACCGCTCCCAGTCGGTTACGTTCCGATCTTGGCATCCAAAAGTCGGACGATTGCTGCGGCTGCGGTCACACGCACGGCCGCATCGCTATCACGAAGTGTCCGTTTCAACACTGCCAACAAGGTTCGCTCTCGTATCCGCCCTAACGAGCGCGCGGCGACAATCCTTGGGCGAGGTAATGCATCATTCAGAATGAACGTCAATGCCGCTGTGACTTTCGGACCTTTTCCATTTCCCAAGGCTTTGGCGGCACCCGATCGAATC
>JBFJON010000192.1:0-4526 GCA_041617575.1 Nitrospirales bacterium
GGCAGAAATCGGCAAACGGCCCTGTATCTTTAAGGATATCTCCACTAAGTTTGGTCCGGTGCCAAGGTGAGTAATCTTCCCGAGTATGTTGATAAAATATCCTTTTTGTTATATTGTGAACAAACTTTATTAACTTTATGGTAAATTATGCGCTTTTCTAAGAAAAGTGAATATGGTTTGCGGGCGATGATCGAGCTGACCCAGGAATATGGGCGTGGATTGGTGCAGCGAAAAATGTTAGCCGACCGTCAGAAGATTCCGTTGGGTTTTCTCGAGATGATTCTCTTATCTTTGAAACATGCTGGCCTTATCGGAAGCCGTCGTGGCGTGAACGGCGGGGTGTTTTTAATTAAGGCCCCTCGGGAGGTGACCTTGGGCCAAATTATTCGCATTTTGGATGGCCCCCTCGCGCCCATCGCTTGTGTGAGTCAAACCGCCTATCAAAAATGCATGGATTGTCCCCATGCAGAAACGGCCTCCTGCCCGATTCAAGGAATTATGTTAGACGTTCGGAATGCCATTGCCTCTGTGCTTGATCATTATTCGTTGGAAGATTTTGTTTATGCCAAAAAGGGTCCTCAATTAAAGGGCAAACGATAAAAACCAAGATTGGTATTTGATTCTTGAAAAATGGTTGAACAAAGGTTTTTTCATAAAAATTTTATTTGAACATTTTTACATCAGGTAAGAGGGAAGATGAAGATATGGAAACGCATTTACGCAGTGTGGTGAAAGGGATCAGTTGGCGAGTCATAGCGACCTTGGTGACGACCGCCGTGGTATGGGTTATTTCCGGTGAAGTGTCTATGGCGTTGTTTGCGGGATTGAGTGATTCGCTGGTAAAAATTGGCTTATATTGGGGGCATGAACGTCTATGGCAAACGGTGAGGTGGGGGCGAGGAATTCCTCCCACGAGTTCTCCATAGACAGGGATAGGAGCTGAAGGCAAAATATGGCGAATCGAGTCCTTTTCAGTGGAGCAGTGTTGGCGTTGATCGGTGTAGCGGCAGGGGCGTTTGGCGCACATGGTCTTCGTCCCATCCTTTCGGAAAAAATGATGACCGTCTTTGAGACAGGGGTGCGCTACCACCTGGTGCATGCGTTAGCGATGCTTATTGCTGGGCTGAGTGCTCATTGGTTTAGTCATCGTGTGTTTGTTTGGGCAGCATGGAGTTTTTTTATTGGCATTCTTATTTTTTCTGGCAGTCTTTACACCTTAGTACTCTCCGATATTCGTGGCCTTGGCATTCTTACGCCTTTTGGAGGTCTGGCCTTTCTCATCGGATGGGGGCTCCTGGCCAGGGGATATTGGAAGCGACCGCTTACTCGCGATTCCTTGACTTCAGGGGTTAAGGAAGGCACCTAACCGGCCTTGAAAGCTTTCATCAAGAAGCTGTTGCCGGGGCGATATTTTTTACTAACCAAGGAGGGCTAGCTTCTCCCATGTATAGGGTTCGATGGGGGAACGGAATTTCAATGTTCTCGCGGTCAAAAGCCTTTTTCAGCCGCCGCCGGTATTCTCGCCCCACGGACCATTGTTCGATAGGTAGGGTTTTGATTCGCGCTTTGATGACCACCTCTGATTCCCCAAACGCATCCACCCCCAGGATTTCAATCGGTTCAAGCATCTTCTTTCCCAATTGCGGATCTTGCCGCAGGTCTTCCCCCACCTCTCGCATGATCTCAGCCACGCGGTCGGTATCTTCTTTATACGCCACGCCAATTTCCATAACATAGGCGGACCATTCTTTCGTCATGTTCGCTAATGTGGTGACTGTCCCATTGGGGAAGATGTGCACAACTCCTGACAAATCACGAAGAGTAATCGTACGAAAGGTGATAGCTTCTACAAGACCACCGGTACCATTGACCACTGCGACGTCGCCCACACGGATCTGATTCTCAAGAATCATAAAAAATCCATTAATGACATCCCGCACCAGATTTTGTGCGCCAAAGCCCACGGCTAATCCCACAAGACCCGCACCCGCCAAAATGGGAGTGATATCCAGACCCATTTGATCCAAACTCATGACGATCCCGACAACCCAAACAAGCGTGAGGCAAATAGTTCGCAACATGCCGGTGAGGGTTTTCACTCGTTTTTCATTGGCGATGCGTTCCTTGTCTTCTCTCTCGCGCCAGGTGAGGAGGACTTGTTCGAGTTTTCCTAGTCCAAACCTGAGTGCCAGAATGGCCACATACGCGACCAGGGCGATTAACAGTATGTGAAGACTAGCTTCGACCATAGCCAGAGACATGCTTGTAAGAAATGGGAAAAGTTGTTCGGTGAAAAATTGATCCATGCGGAGTTCTCCTTCTGTTTGATCGTTATGAGAGGTTTAGCTTATTGATCCTGTCAAGACGGGTTTCTTTGGTATATTTGCCATGGATGGTGCCAATGCCAAGTAGGGTCCGCCCATACCGGATTTGGAAGGCTATCAACAATATGTCAGGAGTGTGGTTCTCTGGATTCAAGTTCATGGCTGGGGGCGAAGACGACTCTGGCCTACATTTTCTCTTGACACCTCGAGATTTGAATGGTAAACAATCATTCACAGTCGATGAGCTGAGACAACGACGTCTCGATCATCGAATCAAGACAATCCGGACGATGAAGTCCTCAACCAGAAAATCTGGCTGAGGGCTTTTTTTTTGCGAACTGTCTTCCACGAACTTTTCAAGAATTAAGGTTATCACAAACGGGCTACGAATGGCGTAAGCGTTATCATGATCTAGTATGCGGCATCAAACGTTAAGCTGATTCGCAGCGATGAGGAAAGAGAGTTACGTGGGAAGGTGCACTATTGAAATTAGGAGAATGCTTATGAACAAGTCGGAATGCCCCTTGTTGAAATGTACAATTGTCCAACTCCTCTTTGCTGGAATTGTGGTACTCGGAGTCTTTGCCATGTCATCAGGCTTGGTTTTTGCTGCTGAAGGGTCAGAAGGTGAAGAGGTTCTGGAGCCTGGGAAAGTCGGACGGCTTGAGGCCATGGTGGAAAAAATGGTTAAGAAGCATTCACTGGCTAATTTGGGATTGACGCTCTATGGCTATGTGGATGTTTCCTATGTCCAAAACTTCAAGAACCCATTCAATCAAGTTAATCAAAACCGGGTTTTCGATGTTGATTCCAACTCGTTCAGAGTCGATTTAGCGCAGATTGTATTGGAGAAAGAGGGGAAATCAGGAGGAGCGTTAAAGGATGCTGCCGGCTTCCGCATCAAACTCAACTTTGGAGAAGACGCGGAATTTACTGGGGGCTCAATAGCCGGCGACGATGTGGACTTTCAAGAGGTCTATGCTCAATTCATTGCTCCATTTGGAAACGGCATCGATCTTCGAATGGGACGAATGAATACTTTGATCGGATATGAGGTCATTGAATCTCCCTACAATCCCAATTTTTCTCGGTCTTGGCTATTTGGTTTTGGACAGCCCTTTACCACGACCGGCTTTCGAGCCTCCTATGATTTTACTGACCAGGTGTCCTTTTCCATTGGTGTCATCAATGATTTTATAGGGAGTGTTTCCGATACGAATAATACGAAGGCCGTTGAGTCGGCTTTGTCCGTATCTCCAACAGATTGGTTAGGGTTGACGGCCTATGGCTTCTTTTCATCCAACACGGGGCCGGTGGGGAGTGATGATGGCCGATTGTTAGGTGGAGGAATCATTGATATTCAGGCCCTGGAGTCCACAGAAATTGTTTTGGAAGCCTATTATGGCAACCAAGCCAATGCGTTTGCGAACGGCAGCAATGCCCGTTGGAATGGATTTGCGGGATATATCATCCATGATTTTACCGAGCAATGGGGTCTGCGGTTTCGCGGTGAAATTTTTGAAGACGCCTCAGGGGCGTTCTCCTGTTTCGGGACTGGAACAAAGGGTGGGAAGCCTGCGTCATGTGCACCTGCTGCTCTTGTTGGATTTGCGGGGCAGACATTGTGGGAAACCACCTATACGTTGCAATACAAACCGGTTCCCTCTCTCATGACTCGTTTGGAGTTTCGGTACGATAAATCTGATCACAAAACCTTCCTCAAAGGTACGAAGGCGGTGGACAACCAACAAACCCTGGCCTTAGAGGTCATTTACTTGTTTTAACTGTTTTGAGGAGGGGACGATGACTTCTTTATTTCGTAATAGAATATTGTGGCGAACTATTTTAAGCTCTTTCTTTTTATGGGGGTTGGTTCCTGGCGTGTATGGCCAGGACATCGTGAGCACGCCACAGATCAGTGCTGGCGATACGTCGTGGGTATTGACCTCTTCGGCTCTCGTCCTGGCGATGATTGTGCCGGGTCTAGCCCTGTTTTACGGAGGGATGGTCCGAAGTAAAAATGTTCTCAGTTCGATGATGCATAGTTTTATTGCGATTTGTCTCGTGAGTGTGGTGTGGGTGTTCTGGGGGTATAGCCTTGCCTTCGGGCCCGATGTTGGGGGAATTGTTGGAAGCCTGGACTTGGCGGGATTAGCCGGAGTCGGCCCCGAACCTTCAGAGGGCTCGACGATTCCGCATTTA
>JBFJON010000193.1:0-4486 GCA_041617575.1 Nitrospirales bacterium
ATGGTTCGGGAAAAAGTACCCTGCTTCGAATTATTGGAGGTGTCGATACGGATTATGTTGGGAAAATCACCTTTTCCAAAGGGTATTCGGTCGGGTTGTTTGAGCAAGAGCCATATCTTGAACCCGGGAAGACCGTAAAGCAAGTTGTGGAAGAAGGCCGTGCCGACGTCGTGCAGCTGCTGAGAGATTATGAAGAAATTAGTGAACGATTTGGCGAGGACATGAGTCCAGAGGCCATGGAGGCGTTGATCGAACGGCAGGGAAAACTGCAGGAGCAGATCGAAGCCGTGAATGGTTGGGAATTAGAGCATCAATTGGATGTTGCCATGGATGCATTGCGGTGTCCCCCTCCGGATGCCATTGTGGATGATCTTTCAGGGGGCGAACGCCGACGGGTGGCGCTCTGTCGGTTGTTGATTCAAGAGCCGGATATTCTGTTGTTGGATGAGCCGACGAATCATTTGGATGCAGAAACGGTGCAATGGTTGGAACAACATCTTCAACAATATAAGGGCACGGTGATAGCCGTGACCCATGATCGGTATTTTTTAGACAATGTGGCTGGTTGGATTTTGGAACTTGACCGGGGGCAGGGGATGCCTTTTCAAGGGAATTATTCCTCTTGGCTCGAACAAAAGAAAGATCGTTTGGCTAAAGAGGAGAAAACCGAGTCCAAACGTCAAAAGACGCTGGAGCGGGAATTAGAATGGATTCGTATGTCCCCCAAAGGTCGACAAGCTAAAGGCAAAGCCCGTATGACACGGTATGAGCAATTAGTGGGAGAGGAACAGGCGCAGCAGGCTAATGATTTGGAGATTTTTATTCCTTCGGGCCCACGGTTGGGTGATGTAGTGGTTGAGGCGGAGAATCTTTCAAAAAGTTATGGCGAAAATCTGCTATTTGAAAATTTGTCGTTTTCGTTGCCGAAGGGCGGGATCGTTGGAGTTATAGGTCCAAATGGTGCGGGCAAGTCCACGCTTTTTAACATGATTGCTGGATTGGTTACGCCGGATTCAGGGTCTTTGGTGTTGGGTGATACCGTTAAACTCGGCTATGTGGATCAAAATAGAATAATCGATGATGCGTTGAACGTGTGGGAATGTATTTCGGATGGCCAGGAAACGGTGTTGTTAGGAAAAGTCGAGGTCAATTCGCGTGGCTACGTTTCACGGTTTAATTTTTCGGGGTCCGACCAGCAAAAAAAGGTCAAGGATTTATCGGGTGGGGAGCGAAATCGGGTGCACTTAGCCCGAATGCTGAAAGAGGGAGGGAACGTGTTATTGTTGGACGAGCCGACCAACGATCTGGATGTGAATACGTTACGGGCGCTTGAAGAAGGCTTGGAACATTTTGGTGGCTGTGCTGTGGTGAGTAGTCATGATCGATGGTTTTTGGATCGCATTGCCACTCATATTTTGGCTTTTGAGGGGAACAGTCAAGTTGTCTGGTTTGAAGGCAATTATACTGAGTATGAGACCCACCGGAAAAAACGATTGGGAAAGGCTGCTGAACACCCGCATCGAATCCGTTATCGTAAATTAACAAAATCCTAATGAGAACGTATGCCGACTGAATATCCCAAACGCTCTCCCGGCCCCATTAAGCCTTCTCCCGAAGTGTTTGAATCCCCTAAATCTGGGTCGGTGATGATCGCGAGGATCGTTGGGATTCTGTGCGTGGCTGGAGGTTTTGTCTTAGGCATTCAAGGACTGGATAACCCTGATTCACTTATGCTTCCAACGGCGTTGGGGATGATTGTTGCGGGTTTGTTCGCTCAAGTGTTTGCGCTGGTCAGGTCCTGGTATGTGTATTCTCAACGGAGCAGATAGGTCAGTAACACGTTGAGAGTGAATGTTGAAAGACGATTTGTGAGGTACCGGTCTCTCCTTCTGGCCGTAGGCCTCAGTTGTCTCATGATGAGCTGTGCGCCTTGGCGTGATAACTATTTCGATAGTGGTGTTGGCGTATTGACTCAGTCCGATGTGAAAGACAAGTTAGGAAAACCGCACATCGTGAATGATCCATTGCTCTCGGATGAGACGACGTGGATATATCGATATATCCTTTCTGAAAGTGATTTGGATCCTTGGGGCATCAAAACCTTTGGGAAAGAAGCGGGAAGCGTACTGAGTGGTCCGGAAGGTGCATTACGGGAAAAAGTCTATTGTTACGTGTATGCTTTGACCTTTGATAAGGAGGCGGTGCTTCGCAAGTGGAATCGAGAATTATGTCAAGTTCCTACTCCTCCCAACCCTTTTGAACAAAGTATTTCCGGGGAGTTGAAGCGTCCTCCATTTGTTAACGAATATTTGGATGTCGTTGCCTAGACAGGGATCCCTTCCAACCTTGAGGCATTCGTCCTATGAGTGTTTTTAAAACTGGCGCGTTTCTTCAACAATGTTTTTCGGTACATCCCCTCACACTCAGCTTGAAACTTGTCACCCCACCTGAAATAGTCGGGATCGTCTGTACGAATTGTCGTATGAAGCACCGGTTGACCATTCGACAGGTTGCTGCGTCGGATTCGGAGAACGCAGGAATGGATGACAAGGGGATGTTGCCTCTTCATAAATGTTCACAGATGCATCCAGAAGATGTCAGAATTTCAATGGTTGATGTGGTCAAGGATTCTGTGGAATTTCGGTGCCGTCCTTGCCGGCGCACGTATCTGCTCGATATTAGAATGTTTGAAACGCACCAATCCTGAATCTGGCAATCCATTGCTGAAGCAACTCAGTAGTTTGTGAGAGGGGAGAATTCAGGTATGTTGGCCGAACGGCCGCATCAGGGAAACCTGATGCGGCCGTGCATGGAAAAGAGAAATTTCAGCGGTTTGGCTGAGGTGTATACCGCAGATACGGTTTTACCACTCGATGTCCTTTAGGAAACAACTTAGGTATATCCGCATCGGTGACGGCTGGGGTGATGATGCAATCTTCCCCGTCTTTCCAGTTGGCAGGTGTCGCCACTTTGAATTTCGCCGTTAATTGCAGGGAGTCGACCACCCGTAAAATTTCTTGAAAATTCCGACCAGTTGATGCGGGATAGGTCAACATTAATTTAACTTTTTTATCAGGCCCAATGATGAAGACGGAACGAACGGTCATGTTATCCAATGCATTAGGATGGATCATGTCATACAGATTCGCCACCTTCTTTTCTGGATCAGCGATAATCGGATAGCTGACATTGCAGCCTTGGGTTTCATTGATGTCGTTAACCCAACCCTTGTGAGAATCAATAGGATCAACACTGATGGCTAAGACTTTCACATTGCGTTTCTTGAAGTCTTCGGTAATTTTGGCCATAGTTCCCAGTTCGGTGGTGCAAACAGGGGTAAAATCTTTGGGGTGTGAAAAAAGAATACCCCATCCATCACCCAACCATTCATGAAAATTTATGGTACCTTGTGTGGTTTCTGCCGTAAAATTCGGTGCTTCATCTCCAAGTCGTAATGCCATAATGTCCCTCTTTTCTGTTATGAATACAGTGGATAAGAACTCTCAGGGTCGAAGCAACCCATTGAGAATAATTGTTGATCATGCAGAAACATTTTTAATCTCTCAAGCACGGTCAACAACTGACAAGTCTAAGGCAGTTTCGTTGAGATGGTCAATATCAGATGGAATCAAGTATGGTTGTGGTAAAAAATTCTGCATTTCAAGGGGATTAACTATTGATATTTATAACAGGAGGGAAGGGTAAGGTATGACGGAATCCTCATTACAGGTCGCCGTGATTATGGGGAGCAAGTCTGACTGGGACACCATGCGATTAACCAGTGAGACGCTCACGAAACTTGAAATCCCCCATGAAAGCAAGGTGCTCTCTGCCCATCGAGCTCCAGATGCATTGATCGATTATATCGGACAAGCTGAAACCCGCGGCGTTCAGGTATTTATTGCCGGGGCCGGGGGCGCGGCACATTTAGGCGGGGTCATTGCGTCGAAAACCCAATTGCCGGTGTTAGGGGTTCCAATGCAATCCAAGGCCTTGCAAGGACTCGATTCACTCTTATCTATTGTACAAATGCCCAAAGGCATTCCCGTTGGCTCCCTGGCAATTGGAAACGCTGGTGCGGTAAATGCCGCGTTATTAGCTGCAGCAATTTTGGCCTTAGCCAATCCAGCTTTGGCGCAGCGCTTACGAACATACCGGGAAGAGCAAACCCGGGCGGTGTTAACAGACCAGCTATAAAAGTGATCCCGTGTCTGGTCTTTTCTTGTCTTCCCATTCACCGTAGCTCGCTATGGAGTTAACTTTGGAATCCTTCCTGTGAAACAGAAGGCCAGGTGGATTGGAAATTATCTTTCTCCGCTAGAATCTCTTCAGCTTGTTGCAGAGATCTTTAATCCGATTCTCCGTTTTCTTGCTGTATCAGCTCAAAACGAGGGACTATTTTCCCTCCTATCTCGATCTTTTCACAAAACATGTCTAAGGGTCTGACCCACAGCCCAAAGGCCCCATACAGGGCTCGGTACACGAC
>JBFJON010000194.1:0-4479 GCA_041617575.1 Nitrospirales bacterium
CTCCTAACCGCAGCCGGCATGTTCTTGTACGCGCTGATCAACCTGGTCTCATTGCCGATCTTTCTGGTGACAAAGAAATTTACCTGGTTTCGAAACTTGCATCTCGGGCTGTTAGCGATCATGCCCGGTGTTTACACGATCACTCTTGGGGGGATATTCCAATCCGGTTTATTTTTGATCTGGTGCATCATGATGCCGCTGGCCGCCTTGACGGGTGGCCCCCGAAAGGACGCGAGGCGTTGGGCGATATTATCGGGGATCGTGATCATCTTAACAGTGATTGCAATTCAAATTACCCCTGCTTTTGACGAACCGCCCGTTTTGTTATCCAACGTACTCGGGGCGATGAATATTCTTTCGATCGGCATATTTGTATTTGTCATGTTCAACAGCTTTGTATTTCAACGCGACACCCTGCGGGAAAAGTTGAATTTAGAAAAGGCACGCTCCGAAGCGCTTCTCCTGAATGTACTGCCGGCGTCCATCGCGGAGCGCCTTCAAAAGGGGGAGGCGGCTATCGCCGACCGCTTCGACGAAGTCAGTATCCTCTTTGCGGATATGGTCGGTTTTACCGCGCTGTCGGAAAGGATGGATGCCGCGGAAGTCGTCAGCCTGCTCAACGACCTGTTCACCCGTTTCGATAAATTGACGGAGGCGAAAGGCCTGGAAAAAATCCGCACGATTGGTGATGCTTACATGGTCGTGGCAGGAGCACCGACACCGCGCAGCGATCATGCGACTTTAATCGTGAAACTGGCACTTGGATTTGCAGATGAACTGGTAGCTTTCCGCAAAGAGAAGAACCTGGATATTAATTTCCGAATCGGGATCAATTCGGGCTCCGTAATCGGAGCGATCATCGGGAAGTCGAAATTCCATTATGATGTCTGGGGAGATGCCGTAAACCTGGCAGCACGGATGGAATCGCATGGCGTGCCGGGGCGAATTCAAATCACAACCCGCACAAAAAATTTGCTCGGGGGAAAGTTCAATTGTGAGGCGCGCGGCAAAATAGAAGTTAAGGGTAAGGGTTTGGTTGAAGCATGGCTAATTGCCCCTTCTTCCGCACTTTCCTCAACTGGATCGTAGACCGCGCCAGTCCCACAACCTGCATAAGTAGAGATCGGATAGTGCTAGTCAGAAGTATTCTCCTTCTTTTGCTGGGAATGCTTTTTTTGAGCCTGCTCTTGCTTCTTACGTTCCTCCTGTCTTAATTTCCATTCCCGCCTTTCCTTCTGCTCTCGTTCCTGTCGCGCTTTTTTCCGTAATTTCCATTCGCGTTTCTCCGCCTGATCTTGTTCCTGCCTCTCCTCTTTTCGCAATTCACGTTTGCGCTCCTCATCCTGTTCTTGTTCCTGCCGCTCCTCTTTCCGCAATTCCCGTTTACGCTCCTCATCCTGTTCTTGTTCCTGCCGCTCTTCTTTCCGTTGTTCATAGTTATTTTGCTCATTCTTTCTCATCTCATTTTCCTTCTTAAACTTCAGTATCTGAACTCTGCTCAACTGGTTGGACTGTGTAAATGGCCAAGACCCCTTTCTTCACTTCAATTATATTATTTTCTAACGCCAATTTTAAATCCGATCAGACCCGATGCCCAACCCCTAACTGGAAATTACAGTTTTCACCGGCCGTTGACCATACAAAATCAATCCAGCGAGCATTATTGCAACCAGATTGGCCGGGCTGGGATCCCGTGAACGCTCGATCTGTGAGACATTCCTCGGTTCGTCAATGATCGTCTCCAAGAAAGCCCGCTTACAAAGAAGGGCCTCATCGAACAGCACCATCAGACGGTATTTCATTTTCTTGCACGCCTATCGCCGGATGCTGCGGATGGTTTTCAAATCGGATTCTTTTTTGGCATCATTTTTGCCATTCTTGGAAGAATTTTTTGAGATCAAAAAGTGCCCTTTCGGTGTTCCCCGTCGGTCTCACTCTGGTTGACACATTTCATCAGACTCAAATCGATCGCCCTTCGCGGGTAAACGGCTGATGGCCAGTCTATTCCAGGATTATGGCGATAAAAAAGCATTCGCTGCCGGTTTGAGTCTTGAACCCTCAAAACGAAATAATAAGCGCTGAGATCGTTGCTGGTATGATTGTCTCAGATCCCCCTCCGGAAAAGCCCGGCTCCAATTCTGCGCTATCAACCGAGGCACTTGCATCCTCATTCGTGAGGTTGCATGCATGGAAACAAGATGGTGGCAAAACACATAATATGATCCAATGACATACTCTGATCGAATTGACAGGTTCCATGAATTAGCAACAGCTCTAGACGGCTGCAACCCAGCTGATTGGGATGATATTGAATGTTTACTCATCCAACTAAAGAATAAAACCAAAGATTCGCAGAACGACCACGGAAAGGACTCTTTAAAACTCTTTGCCGAAGGCGCGGCCTTTATTACCTTCAGTTATGGCATTGATGGGGTAACCATGGAAATGGCCAAATATGCCCATACACTGAGCGGGCTTCTCGCTCCTTGGGGGGATCCTTCAATTCATTTTATCGGTGAAAAATTTCAGCCACTGGTCTCCACCATTTTTCTTGCCGATTGGCACAGGTGCGAAATGGAAGGGATCAATGGTTGGAGCAAATGGGACGAAGGGAAATGGTTTGCAGCGCTTTTCAGGAAAGAAATGAGGTCAGTAAGCAAGGAATCCAATCTGTTGGTTGCAGAAATATTTCGGCAGGCTGTTTCAATTGCAAAACGCCTGGGTAAATACTTCCTAGACAACCGGATTTCTTTAATCATGCCCGTCAATGTGGCCTCTAACCCGGGGAATATTGCGCTGACTCTTGGCCTGGTTCTTGTCACAGAAATCCTGGGTATTTATGTGTTGAATTCAAACCACGATTTTTATTGGGAAGCGGGCAAACCTTTGGCGGATCGCGCATTCGGGGAGGAGCCTGGAGTCCGAGACCATTTCTTCCGTAATATCAAAAACAAAACATTTTTCTCACTTTTTAAAATGATCTATCCATGGAATGGAAGCAGGTGGCTTCAAATTAACATCAATGCCCGCCAGTCCAGAAGGCTGATCGAAAAATTTGGCTTTCCAGAAGAAAAGGTATTTGAAATTTCAACCTATATAGCGGACACCTTTTTCGCAAATTACAGCAAAACAGACGTCCTCGATATCAGGCTGAGGATGGGACATATCCTTTCAGACGGAGAAGCGATCCTGTATCCTAGACAGATTGGGGATCACCTCTCCTCGCTTGATGAATGGATGCAAAACCAACGTCCGATCATTCTTGGAGCGCGGCCCGGACTATCGATAGATCCCCTGTCCGCAGATTTGATCGTGCTGCTCCAACCTACTCGGATTGTCAGCCGCAAACGGATTGAAAGAAATCTAGCGTTGATAAGCGCACTTTTTGAATATCCCCCTTTTCGAGCAGAATTTGAAAATAATCCCAAGCGCCAGCTGGCCCTCCATATCACTGGCCCTGCACCAAAAGAGCACCAAGATGATTTAGAAAAGGTGTTGATTGCGTACGAGAAAACAATTCGTGCGGTTCCCGATTATCTGGCCGATCGAATCTTTATCGCATTTTCAGTGGGCTTTGAGACCCATGCATCTTTTTCAAAAAAACAGTTTAAACCACTTACTATCGAAGACCTATACCGGATGGCGGATGTCGTCGTGTTTCCGAGCGAGACAGAGGGCAGAGGGCTTCCGATCATCGAGGCCAGCGCCAGCGGGGTCCCAATTATTTGTAGCCAATACAGGCCCGAAGAGGTCTTCAGTGATGTGATCGGTGAAAATCTTCCCGACGAACTGCGGATAAAATTCACTTTGTTTCCAGAAGGTAAGTTTCTGCACACCTTTTTGTCAGAAGTATCCAGCCTGCTTCTTCATCCGGATAACAGAACCGACTCGATTGTTCATAATAAAGAAGCTGTACGCGCTCGGTACAGTCATGCCGCCTTCAAGCGCAAATTCGAACGTCTGTTAAAACAACTTATCAAAATGGGTCAGGGGTAATCAATGCGAATCGGATTTATTGAGGATACTCTTTTACATGGTGGAACACAAATATGGGTAGCGGAAGCTGTACAGGCTTTTATCAATAATAACCATGAAGTTGCGCTGATAGCACCTGAGGGCAGTTGGGTTGTTGAAGCGTGCCGGTTTACCGAGGCGATTATTTCGACGTATGATTGGGATGAAGTAGTCCATGAAAGCCAGCAAAATAAAGATATCTGGATAAACGCACTTAGGAATTGTGATGTTGTGGTTTGCACGGTGCATCCGCCAAGGGCGGGTTTTCACTGTTCGGTGTTTGCTTCCCGCTGCATAAAGGAGGGAGGGTTAAAAACCCATCTGATCCCGAAAACGGGGACAATTGTGCCAGAATATCATCGAGAATTCTATTTGTCCGATGAATCTATTCGCTCCTCGATCATCGCCATCGCAGATTTCACCCGTAAATACCTGATTGAGGCCTACAAGATCCCAGCCGAAAAA
>JBFJON010000195.1:0-4477 GCA_041617575.1 Nitrospirales bacterium
ATCCAAAAGTTACGTGAACAAAGTTTGGAATTACAAGAAAAGACTCGGGCAAAGCTTCAAGCTCATTTAGAAGGCTTAAAACAACAGCGAGACAACTTGATTCCCCGTATTGAAAAACTGCGAGATAATAGTGAGACGGCTTGGCAGGACATCAAGGAAAATATTCAAAAAGCTATCGAAGATCTTAAAGCCTCAGTCGATACGATTGAAAAATAGTGTTTTAAGGAACAGCGCTCTCCTCTCCTCAAGCCGAATCGTTCCCTACCTTTCCCCTCAGCTGATTTAACGATCTATTGGTATTGTTTTCTTTTACCTCAAGCTTGCATCAGTGCATCTGACTTTTTACACTTCATTGCTATGACGAGACCCTCACTAGTTCAACAAACTGAACAGGTGTTGGAATGGCATCATTTGCTGGAAGCTTTGGCCAATGAAGCCGCTTCAAGCATGGGAGGGGAACTCTGTCGTGTCCTTCCTTTCGCGCAAGACTTGGAAATCGCGCGCATGCGACAACAAGAAACGTTCGAAATGGTGCAGATGTTTGAAGAAAGCTCTCCGCTCGCACCATTGAATTTCCCAGATATACGTCCCCTCCTTGCTCGCGCCGCAAAAGGGGGTCTTTTAGAAGGAGTAGATTTGCGAGATATTTCCCTTGTGTTATCCATGAGTCAGAGAACATATCAATGGTTAGAGAGGCATCGCGAAGCCTGTCCAACGGTTAGTAAACGGTCTACTGAGCTTCAAGAACTATCTCGGGTAAGACAAACTATTGATCATTGCATTGATGCTCAGGGACACATTCGAGAATCCGCGAGTCCGATACTTCATCAATTAACTCAAAAAAGTCAGAATCTTCGCCAGACTATGCGCCGACGGTTGGAGCATCTGTTGTCTTCACAACAATACGAAGAACGGTTGCAAGGCCAGTATTTTGCTGAACGTGAAAATCGTTATGTCATTCCCATTAAAGCTGAACGACAGCATGAAGTCGATGGCATTATCCATGATATTTCTAGTAGTGGTGCCACGGTATTTATCGAACCTCGAAATCTGATCGAATTAAATAATGCGATTAAGTTTGCTGATCTACAGGTGTCCCAAGAGACACGTCGAATTCTGCAGGATCTTTCCCATACCGTGACCGAATCTGTGTTACCCATCCAGGACACTCTCCAACAGTTAGCAGAATTGGATTGTCTGGTCGCTAAAGCGCGGTTGAGTAGAAAAATAGAGGGCTGTCCTATTCACCTGAGCCAGATTCCTCCTATTCATCTTCTGCATGCCAAACATCCACTCTTGGTATTAACTAAGGAAGGCGTGGTGGCCAACACCGTTCATATTGATGAAGATATTCATACCTTTATTATTTCGGGTCCTAATGCCGGTGGAAAAACCGTCACCATGAAATTAGTCGGCTTAATTGCTTTGATGGTCAAAGTCGGTCTTCTTCCACCCTGTGCCCCTGATTCCCAAATGGTCTTTTTTGACCAGATATACGCCGATATTGGGGATACCCAGGATCTGAGCCGGGATCTTTCAAGTTTCTCCGGACATATCCTCTCTCTTATTGCATTGCTGGATCATCTTCAATCCCAGGTGGCGGTTTCGCCGCATTCTTCCTTGGTTCTTTTGGATGAAGTGGGAAGCTCGACTGATCCCATTGAAGGAGCAGCGTTAGCGGAAGCCATCTTATGTCGTTTGAGCGAATTAGGATGCATTAGTATTGTGACCACTCATTACCCTTCATTGAAAACGCTCACCTATCGAAACCCTCACGTGCGTAATGCCAGTCAGGAATTTAATATGGAAAGGCTTTCGCCAACCTATCGATTGATCGATGGGATTCCTGGCGGGTCTTCGGCCTTGGAAATTGCTGACCGGTTGGGATTGGAGGCCTCAATTCTTCAAGACGCGCGTGAATTGATCCAAGGGGAAGACCAGGATCTTGACCACGTGTTTCAACGGCTTCAAGACACCTATACTCATTTGGAAGTAGAGCGCACGCAGGCTCAAACGCGTCATCAAGAAGCCCAACGGTTGTTTGAAGAAGCCAAGATCCTACGTGAGCAACTCTCTATGCGGGAACGTGATGACCGGCAACGATATCGCCAGCAATGGCAGCGCGAATTTTCTAAGGCTCAACGCCAAGTGAATCACATCATTGAAACTCTCAAAAAAGAGAAAAATCCCTCTCAGGTGCAAGCCATGCGTCGATCTCTGGCAAATATTGATAAACACATCAAAGGGCAATTACCCGTTGCTAGGGTTTCGTCCCTCGTTCCTCCTAAGTCAGGAGATCGAGTGGAAATTGATGAATTGGGCACCGTGGGAATTTTGCAAGAAGATCCTGAAGGGAAAAAACTGGTCTCGATTCGGGTCGGTGCTCAAACCATTAAAATTACTCCATCCGCGGTGCGTGCTGTCCCTTCATCTCGCTTCAATCCAAAACACCCATCTCAAACGCGACGAGACTCTCTAATTTCGTGTCAAAATTCAACTACTTCTTCTGTGACAACTGGAGTCTATCAACACGTGCATGATCTTCGCGGAACGCGGCTCGAAGACGCGTTAGAGGTCACGGCGGCAGCCCTGGATCAGGCCCTCTTAAACCAAGCCCAATACGTCAAACTTATTCATGGACAAGGCTCCGGTGCATTAAAGACAGGCATTCGAAAGTTTTGCCAATCCTCACCTTATACGAAAAATTTTCGTGCAGGCGACCCGTCCGAGGGTGGTGATGGTGTGACAATCATTGAGTTGAAGTAGACGATGAAGGGGGCGATTGATTATTGAGGGCAATCACAAGATTACGTCGAAAGCCCTCATATTTTGGTCGTCGCACCGGACTGCCTTTCGTCATGGAACGAAATTCTTGTTTGGTCAGTGAGGCTAACCTGGGCAATTGGGGATGGACTGTCCAAGATGAGGGCTGGAAACTTGGTTCAATAGTCGGCTGGGCATTAACATTGAATGGACAGATGTCGATGCAGTCATCACAACCAAAAATTCGATTCCCCATTTTTTTACGTAGTTCAATCGGGATGTCTTCTAGACTTCCACGATGTTCTATCGTCAGGTAAGAAATGCATCGCTCGGCATCTAGCTGATACGGTTCGACGATGGCTTCGGTTGGGCAAGCCTGAATGCACAATGAACATGATCCACAGAGATCGGTCGCTGGCTCATCAGGGTCGAAGGGTACCGTCGTGAGTATTTCTCCCAGTAACAGCCACGAACCAAAGCTGGTCGACACTACATTGGTATGTTTGCCAATCCAACCAATTCCGCCTTCCTGAGCCCAGGCTTTCTCCATGACTGGTCCCGTGTCGACATAACTGCGTGTCTGTATTTCCGGGATCTGCCTGTGAAGATACTCCTCTAAGAGTTTTAACCGGGTTTTCATTAAATCATGGTAATCCTTTCCCCATGCATAGCGAGCAATCCGACCGGCCTTATTTGATTCATCAGGATTATGGTTCGTGTAATAATTCATCCCAACCACAATGAGCGATCGGCATCCTGGAAGCACCTTGGTCGGATCTGAACGACGCTGAGGGTCCCGTTCCATCCATGTCATAGTGGCATGAAAGCCACACCCCAACCATTGTGTTAACCGTTCCCATAATCGCTGTGTCATGGTCACGGGGTTGGAGTCATTTTTGTTGGGATCGGACAAGGCGGCCCCATGGGAACCCGAAGGAGGAACCCGTGCGATTCCAACGACATCAAAGCCTAAGACACGTGCTTGGGCTTTAACGTGGCTTGTAGGAGTCGACGTGGAAGACATATGTTGTCGATGCTTCCCGGTGCTGGGAGGAAAGGTTATTATCGTTGAGGAAAGGCGGGACTGGCTGAGGGAACATTATCGGCACAATTAAACATGACGGTAAACCTTCCCGTGCATTGATCGGTCTTGCAGGCTTGGCACGTTCCTACAATGGAGGTTTTCCAGTCAGTTTTTTTTGTGTCAAATTGACAAGATGTGGCACCTCCCTTGGTGGCCTCCGCCCAGGGTTCGTCATAGCCTGGAAACTGAGCGACCGTACATCCATTCAAAATCGGAACGTGGCATGTGGCCTTTTTATCACCTTTGACCATACCAATAGTACAATTAGATTCTGTGCGGGATTGAGCCTCAGCGGCTCCTGCGGAATCAACCAGGACCCACATGACATTGATTAAAAAAATTCCGAGATACAAACAGATAAAGAAACGTGGAATTGGGAGTTTTTTTGTAGACGTTATTTTGTCACAACCATTCATGGGAACCTACTTTATGAAGAACTGATAATAAGAAAACCTTAGCACGCTTCAGAATACGTTTTTCACTTATACCATATTTCAGAAACAGGCTGTCAAAATTTCCTTGTCTCTGCCCCATCAGAAGAAGTACGTGGGAATGAGTGAGTCCCCAATTCTTGAAGTTGGTTCATGACTTCTGTTTCCCAGGACTGTTGGGCATCTATGTTTAAGCCAT
>JBFJON010000196.1:0-4467 GCA_041617575.1 Nitrospirales bacterium
GACGGAAAATAGAATGAGCACACCTCCCATTGTCGGGGTGCCAGATTTTCCATAATGCGATTGTGGGCCATCGGTCCGAATCTTTTGCCCTAATCCTAATTCTTGTAATTTTCGGATAACTGGCGGAGCCAGAAAGAACACAATGAGAAAGGCCGTAATTGCCGCATAAATCATGCGAAAACTGAGATACCGAAAGACATTGAAAATCGCCAACTCGTCATGAAGAGGATACAACCACAGATACAGCATAATGATTTACTTCTTAATACCTATGAATATGAAAGACTAAATATGAAAAGCAGCCTATGGTGGAAAATTAGTATTTCTCGAAATTTTTACTTTTGATTTTTTTCATTACACCAGTGGTATCTCCAAGCGAAAAACGTTCAAACCCAATTACCGTGCACGGATGACATCAAACACGCGTTCCATTTTGGCCCCTCGGGATGCTTTAATCAGGACAATGTCCCCACGCTTCACAATTGTCTTCAGAAAGGCTCCTGCCTCTAAGGCATCCTTGACGACCGTAACATGGGTATTCCTTCGATCATTCCGAATACCGGCTTGCACCATAGGACCAAAGGTCCCGCAAGCAATGACATGGCTGACATGTTTCTTGGCCGCATAGCGACCTATCTCCTGATGAAACTGGGCTTCGTTTGGCCCTAGTTCAAGCATATCACCAAGAACCGCAATCGTTCTTCGCATAGGATCCAACTCAGCCAAGACATCTAACGCGGCCTTTACGGAAGCCGGATTTGCGTTGTAACAATCATCGAGATAGATCACGCCTCCATATCGACGGACGTCCGATCGCATGGGGGCAGGGCGAAACTTCGCCAATCCGGAAACAATGTCAACAGTAGAAAGACCCAAAGCATAGCCTACCGCAGCCCCGGCCAACGCGTTGGAAATATTATGCAAGCCCATTGTTCGTATATGTACTGGTCTGCTTGTTTTTCGATTCGGCATCCACAATTGAAATACTGTGCATTTCCCGTCCCAGACTGGTTTGGTTCCTCGCACATTTGCATGATGAGCTAACCCAAACGAGAAAACCGGGCAACCGGCTTTTTTGACAAACTGCGGGAAATACCGGTCATCTGCATTCAAAATGGCTGCTCCATCTTGGGGAAGCCAGGCAAACAATTCGGCTTTGGATGCGGCAGAACGCGCCATGGTCCGGTAAAATTCCAAATGGTCAGGCCCCACATTTGTCACAACTCCTAACGTAGGCCTAGTAATGTCACAGAGTCGAGTCGTCTGCCCCACTTGATCCACACCCATTTCAATAACTGCAGCCTGATGGCTGGAATGCAGTCTCAGAAGCGTCTTGGGAACACCAATGGCATTATTGAAATTACCTTGTGTTTGAAGAACGCGGCAGCGAGTCGCCAACACCCGACTGACCATTTCCTTCGTTGTTGTTTTTCCATTACTACCAGTGATAGCCACAACAGGGATGGAAAACCGCGCTCGATGAAACCTAGCTAAATCTTGGTAGGCCCGTAGAGTGTTGTTCACACGCACGACCGCAAGAGGATTCCGTTTCGTCTTATGCCAGCCTTTCAACGGATTACCTGCGCCAGCCTCCTCAATCACGACACCCTTGGCTCCTTTTTCCCAGGCTTTTCCAATAAATTTATGCCCATCAAAATACTGGCCTCTCAAGGCAACAAAGAGATCGCCCGGCTTAACGGCACGAGAATCCGTTTGCACCCGACGAAACTTCCCAGGAGGTTTTCCTGGGGAGAGCAATGTTCCCTGCGTCGCTGCGAGTACTTCATCCACCTCAAATGTCGCCATGTGGGCTGTGGTCCAAGCTACCGTGAACGCATTTGTTGACGAATGGCCTTTCGGGCTTCTTCACGATCATCAAAATGAACTTTTTGTGTCCCAAGAATTTGATAATCTTCATGCCCCTTGCCAGCAATCAAAACAAGATCTCCCGAGCCAGCCTCTTCGATAGCCGATTGAATTGCCTCGGCTCGATCGGAGATTGTTTGATAGGGACACCGTTCCTCTGGGGGTAAGGTTTCAATTCCTTTTTCGATATCAGAAAGAATGGATTGCGGGTCCTCGGTTCGCGGATTATCAGAGGTGACAATCACCAAACTGCTATTTCTTACTGCCACTTGCCCCATCTTGGATCTCTTCCCCCTATCGCGATCTCCTCCGCAGCCAAACACCGTAATAATCCGCCCTTGCTTGACCGTCTGTGCTGCATCAAGCAATCGCTGTAGCGCATCGTCTGTATGGGCATAATCCACAACCACCGTGAAATCTTGGCCTTCCTGAATGCGTTCAAAGCGTCCGGGAACATTCGTAACCGACTCCAAGGCCTTCTCAATACGAACGGAAGTCATCCCCATCTCCAGCCCAATGCCGATAGCGGCTAACATATTAGACACATTATGTTCACCAACCAATTGGCTGGTGATGGTCATACGACCGAGAGGACTCGTGACGACAAATTGCGTTCCATCCATACTTAGTTGAATAGCTTCAGCCTGAATATCGGCTTTGGCATGAATACCAAAGGTCCAGACTGGAATCGGACATTGTTGAAGAATCAACGGAGCCCATAGATCATCCGCATTAATCAGAGCCCGCTTCGATCCTGACTTTTGTCCACCTACCACATAATCAGTAAACAATTGAAGCTTCGCCTGAAAATAATGCTCCATTGTTTGATGGAAATCTAAATGGTCTTGGGTCAAATTCGTAAATACCACGATATCGAACTCACAACCCGCAACTCGGTCCAATGCCAACGCATGGGAAGACACCTCCAACACGCCAACATCTATTCCAGCACGTACCATCTCGCCTAACATTTCCTGAAGTTGCACAGGAGCGGGCGTGGTATGAGATGCCATACGACGTTCCTTCCCATACATATACCCCACGGTCCCGAGTAATCCGACCTGATGCCCCTGGGCTTCTAACAGCGATTTAGTCAGGTGCGTCACGGTGGTTTTTCCGTTTGTTCCCGTGACACCCACCATTTTGAGATGCAGAGACGGCATCCCATGGAGTTTAGAGGCCAGCACCCCCAAGGCCTTGCGAGAGTTTTGGACGTGGATCAATGCGGAATCCGCCGCTATCGTCTCGGCAGAAGGATTCTGGAAACAGCGATCTTCTACCACCACAGCCACAGCTCCCTGACCCAGCGCCTGGCTCACAAAGTTATGTCCATCTTGATGTGCTCCCCGAATCGCCACAAACATCGACCCAGGCCCGACATCACGTGAATTATCGGTAATCGATATCACCTCAGAATGAAGATCTCCATGTGTCTTCACGATATCTAACGGAACAAGTAACTCTTGAAGTATCACGACCTACTGCACAAGAGCCTGTAGAGAGGACGACTTAGGGGCTACAGAAGCCGTACGAATCAATTGAGCTCCTCCTGGCAAGATTCCCAAATGTGGCAATACTCGCTTGGCAACATTTCCAAAAACAGGAGCAGCGGTTGATCCACCCCATTTTCCAATTTCTGGTTCATCAATCACCACCAACATAGTGAGACACGGTTGATCTGCCGGCACAAACCCGACAAACGAGACAATGACATCCGATGACGAATAGGTGCCGGTTTTCAAATCAATTTTTTGGGAAGTCCCTGTCTTGCCGGCTACACGATATCCCACCAATTTTGCTCCCTTGCCGGTTCCTGTTTCGACAGCCGCTTCAAGAATATGACCTACGCGTCTCGCTGTTTGGGAAGAGATGGGTCGTCGCTTAGGCTGCCGATCTTTTGATAAAACCGTTTGGCCGCGACCATCCAAAACCGAAGAGACAACCCCCGGAGTCATCAGCCATCCCCCGTTCGCCACAACGGACATGGCCGTCACCATTTGGATCGGCGTGACGGCGATTTCTTGCCCCATGGCTAAGGAGGACAGACTTCGGCCACTCCATTCATCCAGGTCCCGCAAAATTCCCGCCGATTCTCCAGAAAGGTCAATACCAGTCTTCTCTCCGAAACCAAACGCTTTCAGATATTCAAACATCCGTGGTTGCCCCAATTCGACCGCCACCTTAATAATTCCCACATTGCTAGACTGCGCCACGGCCTCCGTAAATGTCATCCAACTGGATTTAGCGTGATCATGCACAATGGTGCCGGCCACGGACATTTGCCCATCACCTCCATAAATCAAGGTGTCAGGTTCCATGACCCGCTCTTCCAATGCTGCGGAAGCAACGACGACTTTCAAGGTCGATCCCGGCTCATAGGGATCAGTGACAGCCCGGTTTCGCCAATCTTTGGCAGAAAGTTTCCTAAAGTGATTGGGATCAAACGTGGGGTAAAGAGCCCAAGCTAAGATTGAACCGGTCATGGGATCCATGATCAAAATAGTTCCTGATTTGGCACGACTCTGGTTAACCGCTTTCGCTAGTTCATCTTCAGCGATAAACTGGATCACTTCATCAATCGAAAGGGTGACATGGTATCCA
>JBFJON010000197.1:0-4466 GCA_041617575.1 Nitrospirales bacterium
TATTGGGAAAAGTCGTTGAAGCAGGAACAAGCCGTGTCTTGAATATGGTCGGCGTGGATCGTTTACTGAGCGGCACAGGGATTCTGGCGTTACTTCAAAAGACTGGAAGCAAAAAAACCATTTCACAGATTGTCGGCCTCCTGGGATTTTGGGCGGTCTTTCTTCTTTTTTTAATTTCCGCAACCGAAGTCTTGCACCTTGCCCTCTTGTCTGAAACTTTGACAGGACTAGTGAATTATCTTCCGAAGATCGGAATGGCCACTCTTATTTTAATCCTAGGCCTCCTGGCCACAAACTTCGTGCGCGATCTCATTTCCGTCGCGTGCGATTCTTCAGGTATTCGCCAAGGGCGAATTATCGCCCAAACGGTGTATTTGGCCGCCACCCTCCTGGTTCTTGTCACCGCCATCAATGAGCTAGGAATCGACACCTCTCTCTTAAATCAAATCATCGTGCTCGTTATTGCGGGACTGATTGCCGGATCCGCCTTGTCATTTGGATTCGGTTCTCGTTCGGCGGTCAGAAATTTGATTGCCGCGCACTACATTCAACCCATTGTCCGAATGGGAGAAAAAATTCAGGTAGGTCCCTACTCTGGCATCGTCACCGCCGTCACACCCATGGTGGTGGTACTCGATACTGAGCGTGGGCGGGTCGTGATTCCTGCAGCCCAATTTACTGAAGTCGCCAGCATCATTGAGCCCGTGGAGGCATAATCTCATGACCTTGATTCAACATCTCCGTGATCAATTTATTCAGACACATCCGTTAGAGGTTGCCAGACATCTGGAGGAACTACACTCCCAGACCACCGGCGACATCCTCAAAACCATGGAACCTGAACGTGTGGCCCAGATTTTGGAGCATTTCCTACCCGGTGCCACGGCCAACATCCTTAAACCGTATCCTCCAACAACCAGTGCCGATATTCTGAGTCGATTATCCACTCGGACGACACGAGCGGTACTCCGACAATTTGACTCTCCCACACAGGAACGCATTTTAAAACTCCTGGACCCACAAGCCTCGGCGTTGCTCCGCCGCACCATTCAGCTACCGGAACACACAGCCGGAAATTTGGCCGATCCCTATGTCCTCACTCTTCCACCTGATATCACGGTGGCACAGGCGTTACAACGCATCGCAAAAGTCACGAATTACGCGATGTACTATTTGTATATAATCGATCGTCAAACCATACTGTGCGGGGTCGTACTCATGAAGGAGCTCCTGGCTGCTGCACCAACTTCTTCCCTCGAAGCGATCATGAACCCTAAGGTGAAGGGCATACCGGCTTCGGCAAATGCACAAGATGCCATGCTACACCCAGCATGGGCTCAATACGACAGCCTGCCAGTATTTGATTCGGACAAAACCTTCATCGGGGTACTCCGTCACCGAACGCTCAGAAAATTTCTTCAATCGACGCCGGATGATCCCAGATCAGAATTTCTCTCTGACGCACTCTTGCAACTTTGGGAAGCGTATGCTCTTTCTGGCATTGGATTAATGACGGTAGTAGGAGACGTCGTGGAAGCGTCCTCTGCTAAATCCCCTTCTCAAGAAAAACAGGAGATCCTATGACAACCAGCGTTCAAATCGACGAAATTTCAAAAGCGTTCATTTCACAATTTCCCCAAGAGGCCGCGCATGCCTGTGAGTCCTATTCACCACAGGAAGTCCTACAGGTGCTGCACGATATCCCGGGCCATGACGCAGCCAAAATTCTCTCAGCGATGACGCCATCTTTCGCGGCAGAAATTTTCGGAACTATGAATCTAAATCTTCTTCAGGATGTCATCACTCATTCTCCCCCAACTCTGGTAGCTTCTCTCCTCCAGCGCTTACCAGGAGAACAGCGTCAGGAAATTCTCGCGTCTCTCCCTCTCACACTGTCCGCAGACATTGCCCCATTCTTGGAATATCCGGAAGATTCCGTCGGCCTGCTCATGGACGTGAAATTCTTTGCCCTACCAGAGGATCTGACCGTCGAGGAAGCGATCCAGCAGGTTCGCATGCATGCCCCCCGACAACTGAATGCGATCTACATTATTGACCGGCAGCAAATCCTCGTTGGCCAGCTTCCCCTTCGAGATCTCTTTTTAGCCCCGTCACACAATAAACTTGACGTGTTAATGAACCGGGAATTACCAACCATTCATCCGCTCGAAAATCAGGAACAGGTGGTGGAAATTTGCGATGAATGGAAAGTGATAACCATTCCGGTAACCGATTTAGACGGCCGCTTATTGGGTATCATCAGCAACCAAGACATTATTCAGGTAGAAATAGAAGAAGCCACCATCAGCATGCAGACGATGGTGGGGGTCAGCAAAGACGAACGAGCCCTTTCACCTCCATGGTTTGCCATTCGAAAACGCCTACCCTGGCTGCAAATCAATCTCCTTACAGCCTTTTTAGCCGCATTTGTTGTCGGGATGTTTGAAGACACGATTGCTAAATTTACCGCCTTGGCCGTCTTGCTCCCTGTGGTAGCCGGACAATCCGGAAATACTGGAGCCCAAGCTCTAGCGGTGGTCATGCGGGGGTTAGCCTTACGGGATATCCGCCCTTCTCAATGGCCCCGCGTGACTCTAAAAGAATCCTATGTTGCCTTGGCAAATGGCGTGGCGGTTGCCGCGACAACATGCACCGCCGTCTACATTTGGAGCAGTTCATGGGGCTTAACCATGGTCATCGGAGTCTCCATGGTGATTTCCATGCTCATGGCAGGGTTTTCGGGGGCGATCATTCCCATCGTCCTCAAGTCCCTGAAACAGGACCCCGCACAATCATCATCAATCATTTTAACGACCGTGACTGATGTGGCGGGTTTTTTCAGTTTTCTAGGACTGGCCACGATCTTTTCGAGTTTCTTGGAATAACTTAACCTCCTGATATACTCGAGATGTATTGATAGTTTTGAAACAGCGAGAGAATAAGACTTCATGACTCAATCGGTATTGATGTGGGTCGGAATTTTTAGCTGTCTTGGCGGATCCGCGATTTGTTCCGGCCTGACTCTTGGCTTTTTTAGTCTTAGCCGCATGCATCTTGAACTTCTCGACCAACAAGGAAACGAAGAAGCCCAGGCCATTTTACGGGTTCGCCAAGATGCTAATTTTCTCCTAGCAACGCTTCTTTGGAGCAATGTCGCAGTAAATGTATTACTGACGTTACTTTCTGATGAACAGATGCTCGGCGTATTGACGTTTTTTTTCTCGCTGTTTGGCATTACCCTGTTTGGGGAAATTCTTCCTCAAGCGTATTTTTCGAGAAACGCCCTAAGACTTGGAGCGAAATTCGCGCCAGTCGTCAAACTGCTTCAGATTCTGTTCTACCCAATGGCTAAACCGTCTGCCTTACTTCTTGATCGAATCGTGGGGAAAGAGGGCATCACTTGGTATAAAGAACATGAGCTCGACACCCTCCTGAAAATTCATGCTCAGGCGCCGGAGACTGATATCAGTGAAGCCGAAGGCCACGGGGCATCAAATTTTTTAAATCTTGATGATATTTCCGCTCTAGAGGAAGGATCCCCACTTCATCCTCAGAGCATCATTCAATTGCCATTTGATGGACAAAGGATTGTCTTTCCACAAGATACACCATCGGCACAAGATCTATTCGTTCAACGCATACACCAATCAAAGGAAAAGTGGGTCATCATTACAGACGAGGAGCAAACGCCTCGCCTTGTCCTTGATGCCGATGGATTTTTGCGAGAATATTTAGTGGAACAGCGGTATAAGCCTCTTCGGCATTGTCATCGGCCTATTATCCACGATCAAACCAACATCCCCCTTGGGGAACTCCTCACTCAATTAAGAGTCAACCCCGAACATGTCGAGGATGACGTCATTGACCACGACTTGGTGCTCATTTGGACCCCAGAGCACAAGCGCATTATCACCGGAGCCGATATTTTAGGGCGGTTATTACGTGGAATTGCCAAACGCAATCCCTTGGTCAATTTTTACTAACTGTTGATAGGACGCAACATTGCGGTCAGTGACAACAAAACCTAATTCACTACTTTAAAGAGGGTCATGGTCCGTATGAACAAACCCACAATTGGATGGAGGGAATGGGTCGCCTTGCCTGAATTGGGAGTCGAACGCATAAAAGCCAAAATTGACACCGGAGCCCGGACCTCGGCCCTTCATGCCTTTGATATTGAAGTATATGAGAAAAGCGGACAAGATTGGGCACGGTTTATCGTTCAACCCTATCAGAAAAATGACAGCGATCAACAGAGATGTACCTGTCCTGTCCAGGATATTCGAGTTATTACCAATTCTGGTGGTTCACGAGAACGCCGCATCGTCATTGAATCCCAACTTATAGTAGGAACTCTATCGTGGCCCATTGAAATAACCCTGACCAATCGCGACGAGTTGGGATTTCGAATGCTGCTTGGTCGAGCAGCGCTTAAAGGACGATTTCTCGTAGACCCTGGGCGCTCA
>JBFJON010000198.1:0-4445 GCA_041617575.1 Nitrospirales bacterium
ATCGGGAAGGGGACCGTCATTCCTCTTTTGGAGTTGTATCAATTGTTGACCTTATTACCTTGGCAGGCCAGTGAATATACGCGGCAGGAATTTGGCCGCGATGTCTATTTGCTGGATAAAATCGGAACGATTACAACGAAAAATGACTATCGTGCGAATTTCCATGCCAGTACGGGCGTTCGCGATGTCTCCAGAACGTTGACGGTGATTGCGCAGGGCGGACGGGAGAAAACCTATTACGGGATTTCCTTTGTGAAAGCGGGATAACTACGCGTGGCTTGTTATTTAAGTTTCCCTAAGGAAAACCGACAAGACGAAGCAGAGTAAAAGGATATTAAGGAACAAATTATGTCACCACAGGAATGGTTGAAAGTACTCAAAGTCGCCTATCTCCAAGGGTTTATTCGCCGAGGAGGATCGGCGGTCAAGTTTGCCGTAGTCGAGGAAGCACAAGACACCAAGGTTGTGGTAGCTAATGTCGGTGCTTTGGCCCGAGAGGAAGGTTTTGTCACGATCGAAGCCGATTCCCGACAGACTAAAGTCCAACTTATTGATTTGTTGTTTCAGGAAATGGCCAAGCACATTGATTGGGAGGATTTGGCCTTTGAGTTTGTTAAGAAACTCTTTCATGAGAATAAACGTCGAATTCCAGACCAACGTGAGGAATGCAGCTGGTCGTTTCTGGCGACCTCGAATGATTGTGATGAAGCCACCATTCAACGTGATGTAAATTCTTGGTTAGAAACCAGTTTATTCAATGATTTCCAGATGAGTCGGGAATTTCGTTTGGCGATGATTCAATTATGTTTAGCCCAGATTGACATTTCAGGGCGTCAGTCTAAAGAGGCTGGTGCGATTCAATCCTGGCTCCGTGGGGAGTTGCGACAAATGGCTGCTCTCAAAAAATTACTCATTTTCCAAAAAGTCAACCGCAGTAATGCTCGTGACTTGATTGCCTCTTTTGCGCATTGGGTGCGTCTCTTAGGTAAACCTGGAGTGGTGTTGACGATTGATATTTCAGCGTTCATGGGCGCCAATGACACGGGTTCCACCAAGTCTCGTAGTTATTCGCCTTCCGCCGTGATGGATGCCTATGAAATGTTACGGCAGTTTATCGATAGCAGTGACGATATAGAAGGATTATTGTTGGTTGTTGTCACGCCTAAGTCGTTTCTTTCCGATCAACGCCTAGGGTTGAATCGGTATGAAGCCTTGAAGCTTCGTATCTGGGATGATGTACGGGATAAATTCCGCCAAAATCCTTTTGCGCCGATGGTTCGGTTAACGGAACAATCGGAACCGTTCGAGGAGAGTCGTTTAGTGGCGCGTGTGGGAAGTCGAAAGGATGATGTTCAGAATCAACGGGTCATCGAGTCTCTTCGGGCAGGGGTACCAAGCCCAGGTGCGGTCAAGGCCTTGGGATGTCCTCAACCAACGGTGAAATCAAAATATCAGCAAATGCTACAAGATGCGGAGGCTAGTATTCACAAAGGCTGGACGACAAAGGGACTGTTAATTGAGGGTGGTTTTGGTACCGGCAAATCGCATTTATTAGAATCGCTCAGGCATATGGCTCTGGAATCCCGGTTTGTCTGTAGCAAGGTCGTGATTAGTAAAGAAACGCCTCTGTATAGCCCTGCCTTGATGTTTCGTGCCGCTGTGGGTGCGGCTGATATTCCTCAAAAACGAGGGGATGTTCTGGCCGAAGTTGCCGCTGATTTAAATTTTAAAAGTCCCCAATACGCAGATTTCTACGAATGGGTGCATCGTCAAGGTGGAGAAATCGATGGGCGTTTTGCTGCGACATTGTTTCTCTACGAACGGATGGTGAATGATCCCGAATTGAGCCATCGAATGATTCGATTCTGGGCTGGTGATCCGTTGACGGATGCCGAAATCAAACGGTATCTCAAATCCTGTGATGCCAATGTGTCATATCGTTTTGAGCGTGTCTCGCCTATGGAAATGGCTTTGCAGAGGTTTAAATTCGTTTCACGACTCATGATTGCCGCTGGGTATTCCGGGTGGATTTTGTTGATCGATGAAGCGGAGATTATTGGCCGCTATTCCTTTAAACAGCGGGCTCAATCTTATGCAGAATTGGCTCGATGGTTAGGACGTCTCGAAGCCTCGAGTTTTGCTGATCTTGGGTATAAATCGGGATTGGCAGCGGTCATGGCATTAACCGATGATTTCCAAAGCGCCATTTTGGATGAAAAAGGCGATCGGGAGAAAGTTCCGGAAAAATTACGGGAAACGGGATCCGAGACGGATTTGGTACTTGGTCGCCAGGCCGAACAAGGTATGCGATTGATCGAGTGTGAGCGAATTCCTTTGGTGGGTCCATACGATCAATTGGTTGAAGATATCTATCATAAGATTCGTGCGATTCATGGTGCGGCCTATGGATGGGATCCTCCGCAGGTGCCGACGATTGAACGCCTTTCAAGCACCCGAATGCGTGAATATGTGAAGGGATGGATTACCGAGTGGGATCTGAAACGATTGGCCCCGAACCAACAGGTTGAGATCGAGTTAACGGAGATCAAACAGGATTATTCAGAGGATATTGAATTGGAAGGTTCGCAGGAAGAAGCCTTGCATCCTGCTCTGGCGGAATCTCCCTAGTTCTTCCCTGTCGTTGTCTTGGATGTACATCCTGAAAGTGCCATCAAGGCGCGAAAAACCGTCTCATGCAGTTCTTAATTGTAAAAACTTAAAGGATACGCCATATGGAGTTACGACCTCAGGATTGGTTTCAAACGATTCGGCAAGAATACCTTCAACGATTTGTTGGGCAGGGCGGCTCGTCTGTGAAATTTGTCGTGACGCCTTCCGATACTGATCGAGCGCAGGTGCAGGATCAATTGCTGGCTCTCGCACAGAATGAGCACTATGTCTGTGTCAGCGTCGATGCCAAAGATACCAAGATTCATATGATGGACAAGTTTTTCCATCAAGTGGCGCGTCGGATTCAATGGGATGCGTTGGCTTCACAATTCGTGCGGCGACTACTTCAAGAAAATGGCTATCAGATTCCAGAAGGCCAAGAGGACTTTTCTATGGCCGGGGTGGCTCGCATGAATGAACGAGCCGAACCGTTGTTGCGTCGGGATTTAAATAGCTGGTTGGAACAGGCGATTTACCATGACACGCACATGTGTCAAGAATTTCGGATGGCGATGATTCGCCTCTGCTTGGGGCAAATGGACTCAGGGGCGGAAAGTCCCTTTATGACCGAACCGGTGAAAGCCTGGTTATGTGGGGAGTTGCGACAAATCTCAGCGTTGAAAGAGGCCCTTATTTTCCAAAAAATCGTCCGGACCAATGCTCGATACATGTTCGCATCATTATCCCGTTGGTTGCGACTAGTTGGCAACACTGGCTTGGTGGTCTCGTTGGATTTGAGCCGATGTTTGAAAAGTAAAAAATCGACTTCTCCCGACGGTTTGTATTATGGAGTCTCGGCGACGCTTGATGCGTACGAAATGCTGCGACAATTTATTGATGGAACGGATGAGCTGGAAAGTCTCTTGTTGGTGGTGTCTGTCCCTTCCGAATTTCTGACGGATACGCGTCGAGGGCTCAACCGATACGAAGCGTTGAAGTTACGGATTTGGGATGAAGTTCGTGATCGGAAATATCAAAATCCTTTAGGTGCGCTGATTCGATTGTCCGCGTCTGGAAATTCCCAAGAAGGTACTGAGGGTAATGCCGAATCGTATGAACAGGCGGCTATGGCCAATGGTGATGTCAGTCATCAACGGGCAATGGAGGCTTTGCGATCTGGCGTGCCCAATCGTGATGTGGTGAAAGTCTTGGGCAGTCATCAGCCTGACCTCGAGGGTAAATTTCGACGACTGCTGCAACAAATGTCCACACAGGCACCCCAGGGGATTCCCACCAAAGGCTTAGTAATTGAAGGGGGATTTGGAAGTGGCAAATCTCATCTCTTAAAAGCCTTGCAACATGTCGCCCTGGAACAAAACTTCGTCTGCAGCCCGATTGTGATTAGCAAGGAAACGCCATTCTATAATGTGGCCACGTTGTTTCGATCAGCCATTAATGATGCCGTTGTGCCGGGTAAACAAGGGGATGCCTTAACTGAAGTGGCGGGAGAATTGAATTTCCAAAGTTCACAGTATGCGGAATTGTATGATTGGGCTCATCGCAAAGATTCGGGATGTGATTCTCGGTTTGCCGCCACCTTGTACTTGTATGAACGGATGATCAATGATCCCGAGCTCAGTCACCGGATGATCCGGTTTTGGGCAGGAGATCCTTTAAGCAATGGCCAACTCAAAAAGTATCTCCAAGGCTGTGCCCCGGAGATGCCGTATGTGTTTGACAAATTGACGGCACAAGATTTGGCCTGGCACCGCTTTCAATTTGTCTCACGATTGATGATGGCCGCAGGCTATAAAGGGTGGATTCTGCTCATCGAC
>JBFJON010000199.1:0-4439 GCA_041617575.1 Nitrospirales bacterium
CCATTCTTCCCGACGGATGCCTTTGTCAGTATAGCTGACATTCATTTGATAGGGAGAACCCCAAGCTTTCATCACTTGCTCTCGACTCATCCCGGCCATGACGGCTTTATCTTGAACATGTTGTTCAAATGTTGGGTCCATTACACGAGGGATAATGCCCCAGCCTATCATCCAAAGGGCAAAGGCTCCTAAGAGGCAATAAAGGGTGAGTCGAACAGGTCTGCGGCAAATCCAGGAGGTTGGGGTTGCTTGGGATGTCTGGCTGTTTGGGAGAGACATGTTCATGTTTAAGCAGAAAATGGAGAGTTTAGATACACAAGGGAACTTGGGCTTTGGACACGATTATTTGTGTTTTAGTTAAAAAAACACTCTATCAGTGGATTTTAAAAGGGGTCAAGGTAGCCGGTGTATGTTTATTGAGATTGAAAACAATCCAAATTTTGAAGGGTCGTACTTCGTTAGATTTAAGGAATTAGGTCCTCCTCGACAGGTCACACATGTAAAGTCCTATGAACGAATGCCTCGTGGAGAATGGTGTGAAGTGACCGGGTGGTGTGATGATCCTGACCAACCCCTTTGCCCAGCCTATGCCCAGAAGGTGGAAGATTCAGGGGCGGGCCTGACCTTTATCATCTTTGGTGGGAATTGGGGAATTCGCTTAAAGCCCGAGAGCTCGATTGGCGAATGGAGTCTCTATGATGCTGAGCAATGGGGGGAAGGGTATCTGTCAATAGGGGAAGAGCGAGACCTTCGATTTCTCCAGGGGCCTGTCTGAGAGTAGCGATCGTTGCGAGGGTGTGCTGGTTTGAGTCAGATGTTTTGATCGTTTGAGGCGAATAGTTGAGCTATTGAACGAAAGGGATCGGAAGATCTGGCCAAATCCAGCGCAACCGCAGTAGATCAGTCTAATCTTGGACAGGCTCCTAAGCTGGGACAAACTTCAGGGCTGCGGAATTGATGCAATAGCGTAATCCGGTCGGTTGCGGGCCGTCGTCAAATATGTGGCCCTGATGTCCGCCGCAGCGAGCACAATGCACTTCCGTCCTAGGATAAATAAGCTTCCAATCGGTTCGAGTTTCGACAACCTTCTCTGAGATGGGCTCCCAAAAACTTGGCCAGCCGGTTTTACTATCAAATTTCGTCTCTGATGAAAACAATGCCAGCGCACATCCTGCGCATTCGTAGATCCCTTTGGCTTTGTTGTCATTGTATGCATTGGTAAATGGCCGCTCGGTGCCCTCTTGCCGTAAGACGTAGTATTGTTCGGGTGTGAGGAGAGCCTTCCATTCTTCATCGGTTTTAGTGATTTTTTGAATGTCCGAATTCTCGGGGACTGGATTACTGGCTGCCAGAGATACGCCTAAAGATTTGGCGAGGACTCCGAAGCCCAATGCGACACCGACTTTCATAAGATTCCTCCTATTTAACGACATACTTGACCTCCGTTGGCTTGATGTAGATCAATAAGGTCCTCAGATTGGGACATTGTGGAGTCTCGCTCTGATCTACACCAACAGTCTACCAAAGTTCATAATTGTTACGGAAATATGGCCAAATACTTTGACGCCACTCGTAATAATTTTTACAATATATTTGTCTCGACTAACCAAAAAAAGAGGAGGTAATCTTTTCCAAAAAAGTTGAATAAATACAGGAGGAAACGATGTTCGGACATGGTGTAGTCACATTAGTAACTGAAGGAGTTTTTATGAATGGACAACCGCTTGATATTAAAATTGAAAGCCGAAATGTTGGCATGACTCCACGCTGGAAAACCGAAATTGAAAAGCGTGTTCAAGCCTTGGAAACGGGAACCATTCGTCCCACCCATGCCCGTGTTACCCTCACCAAAAATGCCCATCATAAAAAAGGCGCGGATAACGCCGAAGCCTTGGTCGTCATTACCATGCCTCCTAAGCGGACGGTGACGGCTAGAAAAGAATCCAAAACCTTCGAGGAAGCCATCCGTGCCGCCTTTCAGGCCGTCGATCATGAATTAGAAAAAATCGAAGAAAAGCGAGTTGCCCGTGCGGCTAAAGCAGCCGGCAAAAAAGCTCTAAAGGTAGATGCGTTGTCGGTGGCTTAATTTAGAAATGACGAACCTGGATTTAGCAAACCTGTAATGTTAGAAAATCACAAGTGAGAATTAAATAGTCTAATTACCTAATTTTTGGGTATTTTGAGCAATTCCCTACCGGCCAGCATGATGTCGGTGAGGCGCTCAGGAGTGTTGGCCTCGCTATAACAGCGGACGATGGGTTCGGTGCCGGAGGGGCGAATGAGATGCCAGCTGCCGTCGGATAAGAGTAATTTGCAGCCATCAAGTTTATTAACCCGGGAAACCTCCAATCCGGCAAATGTGGTTGGAGGATAGTCAATCACATGTTTGAGTTGTCCTTTCATTGTCTCGTTAATAGTGAGGTCTTCTCGTGAGGAATAGAGAACGCCCACTCGTTCGAACAGATCTTTCAGCAAGTTTTGAATAGTTTTGCCTGTAAAGGCCACCATTTCTGCAACCAAGGCTCCAGCTAGAATCCCATCTTTTTCTGGCACATGGCCTTTGATCGACAAGCCGGCACTTTCTTCTCCGCCAAACACGATTTCTTTTTTATCCAGCAGTTCTCCGATGAACTTGAACCCTACAGGTGTTTCGTGGACTGTTAAACCATGATGCGTCGCCACGGCATCAATGAGGTGGGTGGTAGCTACTGAACGGGCTACGGCGCCGGTCCATTGCCGACTTTTTATCAGATAATCTAAGAGAACTGCCAAGATATAATTGGCTTGAATAAACGTCCCGTCCGCATCCACGACTCCAAACTGGTCACCGTCTCCATCGGTGGCGAGCCCAAGATGAGCTCCTTCTCGACAGACGGTGTCTTTTAATTCTTGCAACGTTTCGTCTGCGGGTTCTGGCCGAAACCCTCCAAAATACGGATCACGCCAATGATGCAGAACGGCCAATTTGGCCCCTGCTCTCCGAAGGAATTCGTCGAGATAATTTCGTGTTGTCCCGAAAATTGGGTCAAAGATAACGCGAATGCGACCGTTGCGGATGCGGTCTTGATCAACTATGCGTTCTAAGGCTTTGAGATAATCCGTTTGAGGATCAAAATATCGCACCATCCCATCGCTTTGTGCGCGTTCCCAAGGTGACCATTTGATATGTTCGCCATGCAATAGGGGAAGAATACGCAGTTCAATAGCTTTGGTGGTTTCGGGTAGTGCCGGCTCACCCCAGCCTGACGTAAACTTGATGCCATTCCACTCAGGTGGATTGTGGCTGGCTGAGATATTAATCCCACCGGCCAGTTTGCGATTAATTACGTGATAAGAAATTGTCGGAGTTGGTGTATCCCGATCACACAGTAAGCAAGGAATGCCATGGGCCGCCATGACTTCCGCTGCCACCTTTGCAAATTTTTCCCCCAAAAATCGAGCGTCATAGCCGATCAGAATGCCCTGCTGCCCGATCTTTTGTTGGCGGAGGTATTGGGCAATGCCCTGGCAGACAATGCGGATGTTCCGGACCGTAAAGTCTTCTGCAACAATAGCTCGCCAACCTGATGTCCCGAATTTAATAGCGTCCATAAGAACGATGAAAGAGGTGAGATCTAAAAAGCTAAATTCAGTCAAGCCATGAAGAATGTTAATTTAGTCTGCCAATGATAGGAAGAATAGATGATTTCCCTCTATTTGCCAATGATTGAGAGGGAACTCTCATGCAACCATAGTTATTTTGGTCAGGTGCCCCAAGAGAAATTCTAAAGTCATATAGGCTATGCCGATCGCAGCTCACACCAGACAGGGGTATGATCCGAAGGTTTCTCCATTCCGCGAGGGGTTCGATCAACATCGGCCGTGACCAGCCGATCTGCTGCCTGAGGTGAAAGCATCAGGTGATCAATGCGCAGGCCTTCGTCCCGATTCCAACGCCCGGCCTGATAATCCCAGTAGGTGTAGAGCCCAGGTTCTGGATGAAACGCGCGAAGGGCGTCTGTGTAGCCTATGTGGCTCAAAGCTCGAAAGCGGGCGCGGGATTCTGGGCGGCAGAGCGCGTCTTCGGCAAAGCCTTTGGGATCATGCACGTCATCGTCAGTAGGGCACACATTAAAATCACCTCCCAATACCACGGCCTCTTCCAGGGCCAAAAGGGACCGGGCATGGGTGATTAATCGATCCATCCATTTGAGCTTGTAAAAAAATTTTTCGGTGCCTACGGGATTACCATTGGGTAAATAAATGGAGGCGATCCGAACGTTGCCTATCACGGCTTCCAAATAGCGGGCTTGTTCGTCAGAGGGATCGCCGAGGAGTGTGGTCTGTTCTACCTCAATAGGCATCTTGGAGAGGATGGCCACACCATTGTAGGTTTTTTGCCCAACCACTGCCATGTTGAAACCCAATTCGTCGATGGCCCTTCTGGGAAATTGGTCTTC